>JBKCTR010000802.1:0-5585 GCA_046318755.1 Planctomycetaceae bacterium | reverse complement strand
ACGCTGTGGAGCAACCTCATGGCCGGCCGTTCGGGCATCGGCCCGCTCAAGTCGATTCCCACCAGTCAGCTTCCCTGCAAGCTGGCGGCCGAGATTGTAGGGGTCCAAGCGGCCCACTTCCTCCGGAACCGCCAGCTGCAGAAGGTGATGTCGCGCGATATCGAGTTGGGGGTGGGGGCGGCGGCGCTGGCGACCGAAGACGCCCGGCTGCGGGTGGGAGAGGTCGATCCCGACCGCCTGGGCGTGGTGTTTGGTGCCGGGCGCATTTCTCCCACCCCGCACGAACTGGTGCGGGCGGCCGCCTCGTGCAGCCGCGAGGCCTCGTTCGAGTTCGAACGCTTCAACGAAGAGGCGATGGCCCACATCTATCCCCTGTGGCTGTTGCCCCAGTTGCCCAACATGCCCGCCTGCCACATCGCCATCGAGCACGATGCGCGGGGGCCGAACAACACCATCACCAGCCGCGAGGCCTCGGCTCTGCTGGCCTTGGCCGAGGGGTTGCACGCGATCCGGCGGGGAGTGGCCGACCAGATGATTGTCGGAGCGTGCGGTTCAGAACTGAATCCCCACGACGTCGCCCGACTCTCTTTGGGGCCCGACCTCACCCGGCATGCCGACCCCGCCCGCTGCCACGGACCGTTTGATCTCTTTCGTGACGGCTGGGTGCTGGGGGAGGGAGCGGCGGCGTTTGTGATCGAGTCGTACGAGTCGGCTCTGCGGCGGGGGGCCGAGATCTATGCCGAGGTGCTGGGAGTCGCCGGGGGGGCGGATGGCGCGGGAGCCGAAAACGCCCGCCAGGGGATCGGGCTGGTCCGGGCCATCTCGGCAGCGCTGCGGCAGGCGGACATTGAGCCGGGCGAGCTGGGGCACATCAACGCCGACGGCAAGGCGACGTTGAAAGACGATTGGATCGAGGCGCGAGCGTATCACCAGGCGTTGGGGAGCGCCGCCGAGCGGATCCCGGTGACGGGGCTGAAGAGCTACTTCGGCACATTCGACGCCGGTTCGGGGGCGGTGGAACTCGCGGCCACGCTGCTGGCTCTGAAGGAAGGCCAGGGTCCGGGGACCCTCAACTACCTCACCCCCGATCCCCTCTGCCGGTTGAACGTCATCGCCAACGAACCGGCTCGATTGAAGAGCTCGCTGGCTCTCAAGGTGAACCGCACGGCGATGGGGCAGAGCGTGGCGGCCGTGATTCGGGGGTGAGGTGAGGCCGCGGAAGTCATGGGAAACCGCGATCTGTCGCGTCGAGCGTCAGCGGCCTCCGTCAGCCCGGTTCGATTCCGCCAGTGGAGCCAAGGCTGTGGACCCCGACTCGTGTGGGTCAGGGGCACAACGGCGAAGTGGGGTGGCACTGGGGCGATCCGTCTGTCTGGCGATCCGGTTGGAATTGGAAACAGATCGGATCACACCTCCCCTCAGATCCTGGCATCGCCGGGAATCACGACCAAAAGGCGGTGCCTACAATCTGAGTGTCCGTCTGCGTGTGGGAAGCTGGCGGTCATTGCGGGGAAATCTTCCCTCTGGGGATTGGTCCGCCTGTGTTTGCCTTCGCTTGCAGAAGTTCATGATGTCCGCGATGACGCATCCGCTCGATCAGATCGATCCCCTGGCGGAGTTCCGCGACCAGTTTTATCTGCCGCCGGGGAAGGTCTACTTCGACGGCAATTCGCTGGGGCTGCTGTGCCGTCCCGCGGAGCGGGCCGTGCTGGCAGCCGTGGAGGAGTGGAAGACCCTGGCGATTGAAGGCTGGACCGCAGGTGAAGCGGATTGGTTTCATCTGACCGAGCGGATTGCCGCTCAGTTGGGACGCATGGTTCAGGCCCCGGCCGACAGCATCACTCTCACCGGCTCGACGACGCTGCATCTGCACCAAATGTTGGCCACGCTGTATCGCAGCGACGATTCCCGACCGGACATTCTGATCGACAGTTCGGCTTTCCCGACCGATCGCTATGCGGTCGCCAGCTTTTTGCGAAATCAGGGACGGGACCCGGCACAGCATCTGCGGGAAGTGGCGACCGACGATGCGGGTCTGCTGAACGAAGCCGACATCGTGGCGGGTTTCCGGCAGGGGGTGCAACTGGCCATTTTGCCGTCCGTGGTCTTCACCACGGGGCAGTTGCTGGATCTGGCCAGGGTGACCACGGGGGCGGCGGAACGCGATGTGCTTCTCTGCTGGGATTGTTCGCACTCCGTGGGCGTTGTGCCCTTGAATCTTTCACAACTGCAGCCGGATGCCGCGATTTGGTGCACTTACAAGTATCTCAACGGAGGGCCGGGGTCGGTGGCCGCCATGTCCCTGCATCCCCGTTGGCACGAGCTGCCTCCGGGGCTGGCGGGCTGGTTTGGGGCCGAGAAGTCGCGGCAGTTTCGCATGGAACCGGAACTGGTCCCGGCGGCCGGGGCCGGTCGACTGCAACTGGGCACACCGCATGTGCTGAGCCTCGCGGCTCTGCGCGGGGCATTGGAAGTGGTCGAAGCGGCTGGTGTTCCCCGGTTGCGGCAGAAGTCTCTGCAACTGACCGGTTATCTGCGGGACCGATTACAACGTCGGCTACCCGAGGCGGGTTTTGTTTGGGCCACACCAGCAGCCGACGAGCGGCGCGGCGGCCACCTGGCCCTTCGTCATCCGCGAGCCCGCAGTCTGTCGCTGGCGCTGCGGGCCCGTGGGTTTGTGCCCGATTTCCGCGAGCCCGATCTGCTGCGCATGGCCCCCAGTCCGCTGTACTCGCGGTTTGCTGACTGCGATGACTTGGTGGAGGCCATCGGGCAGATCCTGGCGGACAAATCGGAATTGCCGGGGCTGTCGGAGACACTGGTGACTTAGTGGTTGTGGATTGGGCAACTGGGGCTTCCCATGAACTGGATGGATGTGACTCGACCACTGCAACCCGATCTGGCCGGCTGGCCGGGAGACACGCCCGTGCGGCTGGAACAACGCTGGAGCCGGGCGCGTGGCGATTCGGTCACGGTCGGGTTGTTTCAGCAAAGTCTGCATGCCGGCACCCATTGTGACGCACCACTCCATTTTCTGTCCGAGGGAGCGGCTGCAGAGTCGCTGGATCCCACCCTGCTGTGTGGTCCGGCTTTGGTCGTGGATGCGCGGGGCCGAGAGTTGATCGACACGTCGGCCATCGCGTGGGAGGCCCTCGACGGTGAGCAGCCGTTTCCCCGGCGGGTGTTGCTGCGAACCGATGCCTGGCCCGATTCGCGGACGTTTCCCGTGAAGATTCCCGTGCTGAGCCTGGAGGCCATCGGCCGGCTGGCAGCCGCCGGGGTGCAAGTGCTGGGGGTGGACCTGCCGAGTGTCGATCCGCTGGACTGTCCGCGGCTGGCGAATCACCATGCCTTGCACCGGGCGGGCATTACGATCTTGGAGGGACTGGACCTGGCACAGGTGGCTCCGGGCCACTACGACATGCTGGCCCTGCCCATGCTGCTTCCGGGCGCCGACGGAGCACCGGTGCGGGCACTGGTCCGGAGATCGGTCGGCACGGAGTGATGTGAATGAACGCGGGACTGACAGTTGTCACTTCCCATCGGCATGCATGGGGAGGAGTGTCGCTTGGAACGGAGAACAGCCATTTGCGGCTCAGGGGACTTGGCAAAGAATTCATCGAATTGATCATCCTGTCACGAAGATGATCGATCCAGTGATTCCGCAGCATTTCGTACGGTTCGCACCTGCATCCACCTCGCCCACCCAAATACTTCCCCGTAGGCGATACTTCCCTCAGCCTGGGGTTGTCGCGTAGGCGACTACCCCAAGTGAGCCCCACCACCGCGACCTCTATCCTGAAGGGATTGCTTTCCACACCCTGTCTGAATGATTGGGGATCGTTCATTGAGTGAGCCCACGACGAAAGGAACCACTTTCAGGGTTCAGGTCCTGTTGGGGCTCCCGTACCCCGGGTAGCCGCTAAGGCGGCAACCCGGGGCTGAGAGAAGTAACCTCTGCGAGGTAGGCGGTGGGTTGGCGAATGGTTTGTGGCGAAGGCCGAGGGGCGTTGTCCTCATGGTCACAGCCCGATCACCATGGCCACCACGTCGGCTGAGTGCGCTCGCCAGGATCATGCCGATGGTCTTGAAGGCACTCCAGCGAGATTGGGCATCGGTTCACAAACGGATCGATCAAGTGATTAAGTCCCGAGTCCTAAGGCCAACCTGTGGTTGGAGTGTCCGTCGGATTGACACTCCGTTTCTGTCCGGATGGCGGTCAGGACACGGAACCGTCACGGGACCTTGGGGGGCTTGTTTTCCTGCATTTCCCCCGGGGAGATCCGCCGGCGAGCTCCACTGCGGGGACCTTTTGTTTCGGGCAAACCACGGCGAGTGCGGTGCGTTGCTGGTAGAAACACATGGTCAGACAGCCAATCGGGCGGCTGTGCGTCGCCGAGGGCATTTGGTTTCCTGGATTGGGGCCAGCCGGTTGTCGTGGCATTGCCCGGATCATTACTCTGACACCCGTCGGAATGGTGCCCGGGTGATCGCAACCGCGTCACCTTGTTCGGTTTCCTGCGGCTGTTCTCCATTTCACGGGCCGGTGCATCTGCTGGCGTGTCCCTTGTTTGCCGAAGAGGTTCCATGCGTTCCCTGCGCTTCGATCGCGTACCTGGCTTGGCCCAGGATATTTCCATATCTCCCGAAGGGACCCCCTGGGTCGTTGGAACCAATCCTGTCGGCCGGCAGGGGGATTATGGCATTCTGTATTGGGAAGGTCGCAACTGGGTCGACACCCGGGGAGGGGGTCTGCGCATCGCCGCGGGGCCCCAGGGTTCTGCGTGCGCCGTCAATGCCCGGGGCGAGATCTATCTCTACGAGCGACAGGTTTGGACGCAGCTTCCGGGAGGGGCGATTGACGCGTCGGTTGGCAATGGGGGGCAACTCTGCATTTTGGGGAATGAACAGGTCAGCCAACAGGGAGACTTTGGGGTCTGGCACTGGTCCGGGCAAACCTGGACCCCGCTGGGTGGGGGGGGCGTTCGACTCGCCATCGGCGCGGATGGATCGGTCTGGGTGGTCAACTCGGCGGGTGAAGTGTGGGTCTACCAGCGACAGACCTGGAATGGCCCCCTGCCGGGGCTGGGGATTGACATCGCCGCAGGGGGTGATGGCTCGGTCTGGTTGATCGGGACCAATCAGGTGAGCCCCACCGGCGACCGGGGGCTGTACCGCTGGAATGGCCAGGATTGGGCCCCCATGGGGGGCGGGGGGCTGAACGTGGCCGCCGGGCCCGATGGCCGTCCGTGGGTGACCAACGCGGCGTACGAAATTTACTGCGGGTCTTGATCCGGCTGAGCCGTTTGCCAAACCACCTGCTCCATCGGTCGGACTCCTCTCAGCCGGAGTTCCTTGACGTGTCCCGGGCGGTCATCGACCATCCGGTCGTTGACCGTTTCCGGGGCACACCCAAGGGAACGGTCTGGGGTCTTCATCCGGTTGTGATCGCGGAGTGTCCCGATGCGTCGTTGTTGCTCGCTGTCTGCCGTTGTCTGCCTGTCGCTCTCTCTCGCGCCGGCTGTGGTCTGCGCCCAAACCGACGCCCCGCGGCCCCCGGCTGGTTTTCGGGCGTTGTTCAATGT
>JBKCTR010000801.1:0-2169 GCA_046318755.1 Planctomycetaceae bacterium | reverse complement strand
GTGCAGCTCTGCAAGAACTCGAGCCGCTGCCGGGTGGCGCTGGTGCGACTTCCAGTGGGTGGCCCCGAACGGGCGCTGTGTGTGAAGTCGGTGGTGGCGGGGCGCTGGGTGGCCAGGCTGCTCGACGGCTGGAGACTCTCGCTGGTCCGGCGGGCCTGGGAGACAGGCCACGCCCTGGTCCGTCGAAGCATTCCCACCCCCCGGCCGCTGTTGTGTGTGGAGGTGCCCCAACGGGGGGGCACCTGCGGTTATCTGGTGACCGAATGGATCGAGAACACCCAGACCGCTTTGAAAGCAGTGACCGAAACGCTCCCCGGACTGCCGCGACGCGACCAACCGGCCTGGCTGACGGCACACTGCCGAAGCCTGGCTGCGATTTTGCGGCGGTTTCATGCGTGTGGGTTTGATCATCGCGATCTGAAGCTGGCGAATCTGTTGGTGTCGCGCCGGGACGATGATCCGCGGATTTGGCTGCTGGACCTCGACGGCGTCCGGCGCTGGAGACGGCTGCCCCGGCAGCGGATTGTGCAAAATCTCGCCCGGCTCGAGGTGAGTTGCCGGGTGCAGGGGGTGACCAGTTCCACACTGCGGCTGAGATTCTTGCGAGAGTATCTCGCGGGAAGTGGGGAGAACTGGAGAAGCTGGTGGAAATGGGTTGCCAAAGCCGGTCGGCGAAAGGTTTCTCAGAATGCACGGCGAGGACGGCCGATTTCCTGAGAGACTTTGCTGAATGTCGCAACCCTGTTGCTTGTGAGTGCCGTTCGTGAAACCAACACCCCACCTCCCATCTCCCTCGACTTGCGCCGCGACCGAGGGACTCGTCTCTCGGCCGATTCGGCGTCGGGACCTGCTGGGCGTGCTGGCGGGACTGTGGGCTGCGGGATGTGCGGGAACGAAGTACACGCACCGCATCGGACTGCCCCAGAGCCACACGCTGAAGGCCGAGCAACTGCAGCTTTACAGCGACATCAAGATCGAGAAGGAACACCCGGTCATTCAGGACCTGCAGCGTTTGCGGCTGCAGATGGCCGAGACCCTCGACTTGCCCCTCGGGACCAAGCCGGTGGTGGTGTACCTGTTCTCGAACGAGCTCGAATACAAGCAATACCTCGACACGAAGTTCCCGGGGTTTCCGAAGCGGCGGGCGTACTTCATCGAGACGGCCGGGAAGGACCTGTCGGTCTATACCTGGTGGGGCGACCAGATTGGCGAAGACCTGCGGCATGAATATACGCACGGGCTGCTCCACGCTTCGCTGACCAACGTGCCGCTGTGGTTGGACGAGGGTCTGGCCGAGTATTTTGAAGTCGGGGGATCGATTCCCGGCCAGATCAACAACGAACATGCCCAACTGCTGGCCTCGGACGTGCAGCGGGGAGCCTGGCGTCCCGACCTCGCCCGGCTGGAGTATCTGGAAGAAGTGCAGGACATGGCCCGCGCCGATTACCGCGAAGCCTGGGCCTGGGTGCACTTCATGATGCACTCGTCTCCCGACACCCGACAGGTGTTGCTGGAGTATCTGCAAGAGCTGCGGACAAATCCCAATCCAGGGCCGTTGCGCGATCGGCTGGTGGCGGTGGCTCCGCAGATCGATCAGCGCATGCTCGGCTATGTCGCGAGTCTGAACGGGCCGGGACACTGGGGGGTGTCATTCCCCCGTCCGGGGACCCGTCCCACAACCGTCCGCGCGGTCAGCCATCCCTGAGTTTCCCGCCGACTGCCCAACGGCTGTCAGGGTTTTCTCCCCTCGCGTTACACCCCAAGCAACCGCAGGGCGCTCCACGGCTTGAGTGAAGTGCGACCAGTGCGGACAGTGGTGAGTCAGGGGGTACCAGACCCCTCGGGAGGAACGGGGGGCACACCGCGGACCAGAACATGGCGGTGCCCGGGCACGCGTTCGAGCCGAATGACGCGCTGGGGCCCATCGCCGGGGGCATAGCGCCAGACCGCGCGGACGAGTCCCGCAGTCACGACGCGGGCCACACTGGTGGGGGCCCCCAGGGCTTTGCGGGCATCTTCCGAGGTCATTCCCTCTTCAACCCGTCCGGCCCGAATGGCGCGGGAGAAGCGGGGTTCAGGACGATTGCCAACCTGTCCCGGGGTCAGCCATTGGCCATCCACCAGTTGCAGCCCGGCCTCTTCCAATTTCGTCTTCAAAGGGGCGGAACC
>JBKCTR010000800.1:0-4097 GCA_046318755.1 Planctomycetaceae bacterium | reverse complement strand
CGCACTGCCAACGGGCCTTCCATCCCCCGGATGGAACCATCCTGACCCAAACCGAAACATAGCAAGCAGCGGCAATTTGGTGAAGATGAGTCCCCACCCCGCAATTCAGGGGATTTGGCGAAGAGAACCCGGTCCCTCAACCCGGTCCCCCGGACCAATCACCTACCCGGACCAAACCGCTACCTCCCCAAACCGCCACTACCGAATCGCGGGCTGAACGGCCCCCTGTCACCGACGAGCCAGTTCCCGCCCGTGTGAACCTCATCCGAGGCCAAGGGGCCAGAAGCGGAAGCTTGAACGGCGTTGGGAACCCTATTCCTTGGTCCCCAGGCAATACACCGTCTCACGCCGGGCATTTCCCTCCCCCACGGCCGTTCGCAGGAAAAGCTTCCCCTGGCTGACGGCCGGGCTGGCAAACCCTTCTTCCCCCAACTGATTCTCGGCGACCAGTTCGAACTTCTCGGGAGTGGCGCGGAATACGGTCGATTTGCCCGACATGTCGGTCACCACGATGTGCCCGGCCACCAGAAGCGGCGAAGCGCGGAACCGGCCCCCCACCCGCTGGCTCCAGCGTTCCTTGCCCGATGCCCCCTCGAAACAGCGCACGATGCCATCGTCATCCAACTGGTAGAGATGCCCCTCCCAAGCCAGCAGGGAGGGACAGTACGAACGGGTCGCGTTGCGCCAGGCGACGGTGCCATCGGCCTGAATGCCCAAGGTCTCTCTTTCGGGGTAACCCGCGCTCGCGAACACCATCCCGTCACTGGTCACCAGAGTGCCCACCCCGGCCGCAGCCGAGCCAGGCGTTTCCCAATTCGGTTCACCGGTCAGCGGATCCAAGCTGGTCACCACATTGCAGCCGCAGATCACCAGTTGATCTTTCCCTCCCAGGGAAATGACGCGGGGAGAAGCGTAACTCGACTTGGCCGGCCGGTTTCGCCGCCAGATCAACTCGCCGGTATCCCGCCGCAGACCTGCCAGCCAACCCCCCTGCTGATGATCAGCCGCCACCAGCACCAACGGACCATGCACGGCCGGGGAAGCGGAGTAGCCAAATTTTGACGCGAAGCTCCCCACCTCGCGCCGCCACAGTTCCTCCCCCTTCAGATCGAGTGCCACGACCCAGATCTGGCGGTTGTTGAGGAATGTCGCGAACAGCCGCTGACCATCCCAGGCCAACGTGCTGGAGGCCTGGGTGTTTTCTTTGTGCACCTCGGCCTCGGCACCTCCTTTGAAGAGGGTCTTTTGCCAGACTTCCTGACCGGTCGTTCGATCCAGGGCAATGACGAGCTGCGAGAAGGAGGGCCCTTCGATCGCCGACTGCAAGACCACCAGGTCCCCCACCACGACCGGCGAGGAATGTCCCCGACCGGGCAGCGATGCCGACCAGATGACATTCTTCGTCTCGGACCACTCCCACGGGACCGCGGGACCCGTCGCCACCCCATCTTGCTGAGGACCACGCCAACCGGGCCAGTCGTCGGCCGACAACTCGATGTCGTCTACGGCGTTGCCTTGCAGCGGTTCCGCAGCCCGCACCTCGGGGGTGGGGGGAACGGGTGGCCCGCCTGGGCGGCCACAGCCCAGCGCCAGCGTCGCCAGAACCACACAGATCCAGGGCTTCAATTCACGAGTCATGGGAGGTTTCGCCTGGTGGCCAGTTTCGTTTGCTTAACAGCCGTGCCGTGCGGCCAGGCTCCATGGCCAGCCGACGAACCCCGACCGGTTGTCAGTTCTTCGACAGATTCGTTGGGAGCGGTGTGGACCGATTCTCCGACGGCCCACACCAGACCACATCATTGCCATCCCCCCGATCGCAGGTGTGTTTCTCAACACGCGGGAGGGAACTCGGCTGATCCTTGCTGGCGGTCACTTTCTCGCGGGCGGAATGAAATCCTCACCGAAAGTCGTGAGCATTTTCTGGCGGATGTTCTGCCGGTCGGCTTCAATCGCCTGCCAGATCTGCTCCCGCTGGTCGGACCCCTGCTCGATCGCTTCGGCCTGCTTCTGTCGGACCTGTTCGAGGTTGCTGGTGGCCCGCCAGGTCGACGGGGTGTATGTGGCACCGCCCCACCACATGCCTCCCTCCCCCCAACCACCCACCTGGCCGGGAGTGACTGTGTAGTCGACCACCAACTGCCCTTGGGCAGTCCGCACCTTCACTGCCACGCCTCGCAGGGAGGCGGCCAAAGCCCGCAAGCGCTGCGCCAGGATTCGGCCATACTCGGTGAGCGCCGGGTCGACGTCTTTGATCGACAGGTTGTCGATTTGCTTGGCCGACTGGTCGTGCCAAACCGCCGTTCGCTGATAGTCGGTCGCGCGGGCATTGCGGTTTGAGAGATCATTGACAATCTGCTCGAGGGAGGCCATGTACCGCTGCGATGCCGTCTTGGTCTTCTTGGCGTCCAATTCGGCCTGAGGCACGGGAGGGGTGGCCGCCGTCTCGGCGTGGCCGCCACCCGGATTGGCGGTCACCAGCAACGAGAAAATCCGCCGCAGCCCCACGTCGGTCAGCGGGGCGGTCAGGGTCACAACCGAACCCTTGGCCGAGACTTCGGCCTGATCGAGCTCGCTGAACCCGGCTCCCGAATCATTGAGATACTCGATGAGCGTCTGCTTGATCTCCGGACCATGAATGCCAACAGGAACGCCGAAGTTCAGCGTGAGCGTGAGGGTGGTCTGATCGGTGATGTTCACCGCCAGGGTGATCCCCTGCAGTTGGTTGTAGATGCTGGCGACCGAAGGCACCTTCCCGGGCTTCCCCTCCAAAGTCTTGGTGCTCGACAACCACGCCTTGAGGGCCTCGGGATCGAGCATGTCTTCGGTGTCGACGGCAATCACCACAGGAGAGTCATTCTTGGCCGCCCCGGCGAGATAGGCCGACAACTGCGGGTTCTTGTTGGTCATGGCGAACCGCAACCAGCGCGCCGCATCCTGGCGGTAGGCGGGAGTCAGCACCCCCACCACCTTGGGCCCCAACAGGGCGAAGTAGCTGTTCTTGGGGGTCTTCACCACCTGGTTCTTGCCAATCCGTTCGAGAACGCCGCTGTGATGCTCGGCCACGCGGTTGAGGCTGGCCGCCGGGATCGTGCGGGCGACCCCCATCGACCATCCCAGCGACGAATCTTCCAGGTGCAGGTGGGCGGCCCGCACGAGGTCGGTCAGGAACGGAGGAATGGCATCGGCCCCGGCCTGCCACGCCTCTCCCTGTTTCTTGGCCCACTCTTCCTTGACAGCCTTGGGGGATTTCAACACATCCTGAACCCGCACCACCATCAGCACATTGGCATCGGCAGGGACGGTGTTCAGCAATTCATCAATGCTCTCGGCCGCCGGGGCGGGCCGGGCCGACAGCGCCAGCGACGCCAGGAACAACAGGCTCAGGGCCAGGCGTTTCATGATTCACGACTCCCGTCTTGGCATTCGCCCGTGACTTGGGCTGAAGAGTAGGGGCACACAGAACTGGGAACGATTCGAACCGAGGTCACACCGACGCCACCAACGCTCGTGCGAAACGAAACCAGACAATCCGGAGGTTGTTTTAACATACCACAGAACGTGGCTCGCGGCATCACGCCCCGGAAGCCGTCCTGCGAGCCCTGCCAACCCGACCCCATAAAAAACGAAATGGTCCGACTGTTCTGTCCGTCAAAGTCGACAAAGTCGAACTCTCCTCGCACCACCTGACACCAGCGTCCCGACCTCGGCGGCAGCCGGGGGCTCAGTTCGCTGTCCAGAAAGGGCGCGTGTTCCACTCGGATCAATCGGATTCGCCCCCCGAAAGTGCGAAAAAACACGCGATTCCAATCGGATCCCCGCGTGTCTGAGCCATCCCCAGGGGGAAGCCCACTGCACGAAACCAGACATCGCAGTCCCTGGGACGGTTGGGGCAGGTTCGTCCGGGAGGGGGAGAATTGCCGTTGACCATGTGGGCCGATCGCCCCCAAGCCCCCCGATGCGGTGGAAATCCCCCGGAATCACCGTTAGTATCCGCCCGGCGTTGATCCGTGAAACCACGCAGGTCGACGCCGCTTGCATCGAAGATTCAGGGTCTTGGATTCAGAACTTCGCACTCACTTCCCGGCAGGACTATGAGC
>JBKCTR010000799.1:0-5867 GCA_046318755.1 Planctomycetaceae bacterium | reverse complement strand
AAGAGAGTGTCGGCCTCGGCGGCCGGCATGCCGCGTTCCTGCGCCCCCTTGACGAAGTCTTCATTCCAATATGCGATGATCTCGAGCTTCTTATTAGAGAACGCCTTGATGAAGGCATACGCATTGGAGAGCTCGATGCCCCCCAGGCGGTTCAGAATGCGCATCACCTGTTCCTGGTAGACCATCACCCCGTAGGTCTCCAGGAGAATCTCATCCACCACAGGGTGGACCTTGGGAATCGGCTCGACCTTGTGCTTGACGTTGACGTACGTCATCACCATGCCCCCTTCGAGGGGGCCGGGGCGGTAAAGGGCCGACGTGGCGATGATGTCGCTGAAGCTGTCGGGCTTCATCTTGGTCAGCAGGTCGCGGATTCCGCCCCCTTCCAACTGGAAGACACCCTTGGTTTCCCCGCGCTGCAACAGACGGTAGGTGGCTTCGTCGTCGAGAGGGAAGGTGCCGGGATCGAGCTCGATTCCGCGCACCTTTTTGACGTTCTGCACCGCCTTGTCGAGGATCGTCAGGTTGCGCAACCCGAGGAAGTCCATCTTCAGCAGGCCGGCTTTTTCCACGTCGGCCATCGGCCACTGCGTGGTGATGTCGTCCTTCCCGCCGATCCGCTGCAGGGGGACGTATTCATTCAGCGGCTGGTCGGCAATCACCACGCCGGCGGCGTGCGTCCCCGCACTCTTGGCCAGGCCTTCGAGCTTCATGCCGAAGTCGATGACCTCGCGCACCTGCGGATCGGCCTCGTAGGCCGCCTTCAGGTCGGCCCCGCTTTCCAGGGCCTCTTCCAGGGTAATGTGCAGGTCGGACGGAACCGACTTGGCGACGGCGTCGGCCCGATCGAGGGGCAGGGCGAGCGCGCGGGCCACGTCGCGGATCACCGCCTTCGCCCCCAGCGTGCCAAACGTGCCAATCTGAGCGACGTTCGACATGCCGTACTTCTGCTTCACGTAGTCGAGCACCAGCCCGCGCCGGTCCCGGCAGAAGTCGATGTCGATATCGGGCGCCTCGGCTCGATTGGGATCGAGAAACCGCTCGAACAGCAGGTCGTACTGCAGTGGGCAGACGTTCGACAGCCCCAGCAGGTACGCCACAATCGCGCCACATGCCGAGCCTCTGGCCAGTGCGGGAATGCCTTTTTCCCGGGCGAAGCGGGCGAAGTCCCACACAATGAGGAAATAACTGGAGAACCCCATCCGGGTGATCACCGACAGCTCGTATTCGAGCCGGTCGCGCACCGCCTGCGACGGATGATCGCCATACCGCCAGCGAATGCCCTCTTCGCACAGCTCGCGGAGGTATTCGACGTCGGTCTTCTGCTCCGGAGGCCGGAAGACCGGGAAGTGGCGTTTCTTCAGGTCGAGGTCGATGTCGACTCCGTTGGCGATCTCCTGTGTCCGCGCCACCGCGTCTTCAAATCCGGGAAACGCCTCGTACATCTCCTGCGGCGTGCGGATGAAGAACTGGTCTCCCGTCATCTTCATCCGTTTTTCGTCGGTCCGCACCGAGTGCGTGTTCACGCACAGCAGCACGTCGTGCCAGCAGGCATCCTCCTGGTTCAGGTAGTGCGCGTCGTTCGTCGCAACCAGCGGAATGCCCAACCGCCGGGCCAGGTCGACCGTCCCGTCGGCACACATCTTCTGAATGTCGAGGCCCGCGTTTTGGATCTCGAGGTAGTAGTCGTTGCCAAACGTCTTGTGGTACCAGGCCACCACGTCGGCGGCCTCGTCCATCCGGTCGCCGAGGATGAGGTTCGAGAGCTCTCCCGCCGCGCAGCCCGAGAGACAGATCAACCCCTCCGAGTGGGCCGCCAGCACCTCTTTGTCGATCCGCGGCTTGTAGTAGAACCCTTCCAGGAAGGCGATCGACGACAGCTTGATCAGGTTCTTGAACCCGGTCCGGTTCTTGGCCAGCAGCGTGAGGTGGAAGCTCGCCTCCTTCATGCGGGCGGCATCCTTGGCCATCCGCGAACCGGGGGCGATGTAGGCCTCGTAGCCGAGGATGGGGTTAATCCCCTCGGCCTTGCACTTCTGGTAGAACTCCAGTGCGCCGTACAGGTTGCCGTGGTCGGTCAGGGCCAGGGCCGTCATGCCGTTGGACTTGGTCTTCTTGACCAACTCCGGAATTCGATTGGCTCCATCCAGCAGGCTGTAGTGGGAATGCACATGCAGGTGGACAAAGGGCTTGTCGGCCTTTGGCTGCTGCGAGGTGGACTGCTCCGCGGTCGACATGCGCTCTCCTGGTTCCGCCATGATGCCGGTCGGCCCCCGAAGTACGGTCCGCCTGACCCGGCTGCTCAGATTCCTGTTTCCACCCGCCAACCCCCCCGAAGACCATGTTCGGGGAGACTCAAGTTCCCAACCCGCACCACATGCTGCGGGACAGATTCCACCTCACAGCATGTCCCCGGAGGAATCACCCCGCCCGAGGCCACTGCCAGACAAACCCCAGAGACCGGACGCCAGAGACCAGTGTCCGGGGATGAGATCCGGACGAATCGGTTCCCTTCAACAGCGGGCGTCTTTTGGTGTGGGGGGACGGGCCGCTACAGGACGGAGTGCGGCCTGCGGATCAGCCAGAAGCGCAACAGCTCTCGCTCTCCGAGAGGTGCGAGGCTAGGCACTGTTGGCAGTCCTCCGCGATCGAATTAGACGTTGGTCGCCGGGATGCGGGCGGGACGCTCGGCCCACACCAAGGCCCCAAACAGCACGCTGCCATAAACCGCCATCCCCACCAATGCCCGCAGCAAGAACGGCAAACCCATCAGGTACGAGGTCAGCAGCCCCTCCGTCGTGTGGGGATAGGTATCGGTCACCGCCCAGAAGCCGAAGTTGGTCACAAAGAAAAACACCAATTCGGCCAGTAGAGCCGTTCCCGCCACCCGCTCCAGCGAGGCGCGCTCGGGCAGAGTTGCTCCCAGGGCAGCCATCAGCAGGTAGCCCAGCAGTACCAAGCCCTGGTCGCGGTAGAACGAATAGAACTCGAAGTTCCCCATCACCAGACCAATCACCAGATTGGTCAGCAGCAGGCTGACCAAAGGCAACCCGAGCCCCAGCCAGCGATTGGAGACCCGCGCCCCCCCGAACAGCAGGGTCGCGCCCAAGGGGGCCACAGCCCACAACGAGCCCCAGATCGACATGACATCCACCAGTTCCAGCCGGGCCGCCACAAAATAGGCCACTCGGATGACAACCCCCCAGACGCACGCGGCCAGCAGGATTCGGGAACGAGAAGACAGCATGGAACATTCCTCAACGGTGACTTGGGGAGCTCGCTGCTCACCTCCTTCCTTGGTAACAGAAATTGAGCCGGTTTTCCATTCCCCAAACCGGCCACAAGCGTGAGGTTTTTCCCGCGGATTCCTGGTTGGTCGAATTTCCCGCGAAACAAAAATCGTTCCTCTCCGGCCGGTGCTGTCCTCCCGTCCCCTGCCACCCCTCCAAGAGCGGGTGAGGTGTTCAGATTTTCGGTATTGCTGTCAGCCTCCAAAGCCCAGACCCTGCCCGCGAAGTTGTCTCCGTGAATCGCAGCAGGTTTGCTACAGTCTCGCCCAATTCCCGTCGGCTGCGCTGCTGACAGCCCGACTCTCTCTCTGGTTTGATTTCTGACCGAAATGAACCCCACTCCCGCCGAGATT
This sequence comes from Planctomycetaceae bacterium, assembly GCA_046318755.1. Lineage (GTDB taxonomy): Bacteria > Planctomycetota > Planctomycetia > Planctomycetales > Planctomycetaceae > UBA10511. Next base: position 2,224 of record JBKCTR010000799.1, on the reverse strand, counting down.
CTCGCCACGGTGTTTTTTGTGTTGGCCGTGCTGCACACCTTCTCGGTCAAACGTTTCGCCCAGTGGGCGCATCATTATCCGTCCGGGTCGATTCCCGAGAATCTGCTGCATTTCCTGGCCGAGACCGAAGTGGTGTTCGGACTGTGGGCGGCCGCCCTGTTCGCCGGTCTGGCGGTGGTGGGGGGCTCGCTGCAGAAGGCCATCGACTATATCGAGAGCCTTGGTCCGAACTACAACGAGCCGAAGTTTGTGCTGGTGGTGATGGTGGTGGCAGCCACCCGCCCTGTGGTGCTGTTGGCCGAGAAGATCCTGATCGGCATTTCACGGCTGATTCCCCTCGGGGAAGGGCTGGCCTTCTACATCGTGGCCCTGGCGATTGGGCCGCTGTTGGGTTCGCTGATCACCGAGCCAGCGGCCATGACGCTGCTGGCGATCCTGCTGAAACGCCGCTATTTCGATCAGGGAATCACGCGGCGACTGGCCTATGCCACCTTAGGGCTGCTGTTTGTGAACGTTTCGATCGGGGGGACCCTGACTCACTTCGCCGCCCCGCCGGTGCTGATGGTTGCCACCCCCTGGCAATGGGACACCGCCTTCATGCTGAGCCACTTTGGCTGGCGGGCCGCCCTCAGCACGGTCGTCTCCACGTTGCTGATCGTCGCCGTCTTTCGCGGGGAATTGTCTCGGGTTGAGCCGTATGTCTCGCCGCGGGCGGCGGTTCCCGCCTGGCTGACCGCACTGCATGTGATCTTCCTCGCGCTGGTGGTCCTGTTTTCGCACCACCCCGACATCTTCTTCGGAATCTTCATGCTGTTCCTGGGGCTGACCACGGCCACCAAGGAATATCAAGATCCCCTCAAGCTGAAGGAGGGGCTCTTGGTGGGGTTCTTCCTGGCCGGTCTGGTCACTCTGGGAAGCCTGCAGGAATACTGGCTTCGCCCGCTGATCACCAACCTGTCGGGGTCCCTGTTGTTCTACGGCACCACCGGCCTCACCGCCATCACCGACAATGCCGCCCTGACCTACCTGGGCTCGCGCGTCGACGGGATTACCGACGATCTCAAATACGCGTTGGTCGCTGGGGCGGTGACCGGCGGGGGACTGTCGGTCATTGCCAATGCCCCCAATCCGGCCGGGGTGGGCATTTTGCAATCGTCTCGCGCCTTTGGCGAAGGGGGCATCAGCCCGCTGGGGCTGCTGCTGGGTGCCCTGCTCCCCACCCTGGTCGCGATCATCTTTTTCTGGTGGATTTAGCACGGACGGGAAAGACGGTGGCCGGGCTGGCCCGCCCATCGAGCGGCGCGGCAATCTCCTGAGTGGGGCCGTTGGGGGCTGGCAAGTCGGTCGGACGGGCATGAAGCGGCGGGGTCATGGTCCGCCACTCCCAGTCCGCATTCCGCCAGTCCACACCGTCCCGTCCGCCAATCGCGTGTCATTTTGTGGGACCAGTGCGAAGTCTCGCCCAACATCACCCGCCCGAGCGGCAAATTACCTTGACCCCAACAGCCTCTTCCACCTAAACCTTGCGGTATGGCACTCCTCGAAGTGAGTCACAATCCGTCGCGCACCGAACTGCGGTTGTTCGGCGGCGTTTGGTTGCCCCTCGCCCTGCTGTTTCTGGCGTGGAACCTCGCCCGCCGGCAGCCAGAGTCGGTCTGGCCGTGGCTGCTCGCCGGTGTGGCGGTCGCCGCGGCTCTCGCCGGTTGGCTGGCCCCGCACCTCATCCGGTGGATTTACGTGGGGGCGATGTACCTCGCCTTTCCGATTGGCTGGGTCGTCTCGCACCTCATCCTGGGCCTTGTGTTCTACACCCTGGTCACCGGCATTGCCCTGGTGATGCGGCTGCGGGGGCGGGATGTGCTGGGGCTCTCCCTCGACCGCGAGGCCAAGTCCTATTGGACACCCCATGAGACTGTGACCGACCCGGGTCGGTATTTCCGGCAGTTCTGATTTCCGATTCGTTCCGAGACCTCCATGACCACATCTTCTCCGAACGACCCGAACCGCCCCAACTCGGCCAGTTCCCAGTTCGCACAGCAGGCCGAAGAGAAAGACCCCGGATTGCTGGTCGAGTTCTGGGACTTCCTGCGCTACAACGGGAAGTGGTGGATGACGCCGATTCTGATCGTGCTCTTCCTGGTCGCCGCCCTGTTGGTCCTCAACGCCCTGGGACTCTCGCCGTTTGTGTACACCCTCGGTTAGGCCCGCGGGCTCTGGCGGCACA
>JBKCTR010000798.1:0-7347 GCA_046318755.1 Planctomycetaceae bacterium | reverse complement strand
GGTGAATACCTCAGGTCGCCGGAGCGACATCACTTTTCCCCAGATGAGGCGATATACTGGAGTCTTGGCCTGGTAGGCCCCCTTCCCCTGGCGGGAGGCCGACGCTGGGCGATCCGCTTTGATGCCCGAACACGGTCGCGGTGTGTGGTCTCCCGTCCCCTGTCACTTCTGGCTCACCCGGCTCTCCTTCTGCTCAAGGCATGCGCCATGCGTTCGCTCGTGATTGCGGTTGGCTTTGTATTTCTTGTGTGGGGGGGCAGGACGATGTGCCGTGCCGGCGAAATTGGCTTCGTGGAAGAGTTTGTCTTCGCCCCCGAACGCTCGGTGGCCTTGGCCCAGTTGATCCCCGGAACCGAAGAGTTCGACTCCGACCACGCCCTCGATCACCTCGCACATGAGCGATACGACAAGGTTCAGGACCTGCTGACCCTCTGGGTGCAGCATCATGGTGAGACCGCCCGGGTCTGGCAGATCCGGACCCGGCTGGCCCTGCTCACCTATCCCCGCAACCCGCAGGCGAGCCTCGAGCATCTGCAGCGCCGGCTCCATCTCGCGTTTCCCCATCAGAGAGAAGATCCGACCGCCGAGCCCAATCTGCCCACCCAACTCGACCAGGCACTGATCTCTCGCAAGGCCGGTCTCGAGCGGGCAAATGCCGCCGACCCCGATCATCTGAACCAATACGAAGACTCGGCACTCGACTGGCTGGCCTCTTCCGATTTGACCCCCGACCGTCGTCGGGAACTGCTCTCGCGGCTGACCCGTCCCGACGTTCCCGGCGTCGTCAAGTTGATCGCCGCCGACCTCGACCACCCCAAATCGGGCGGGTTCGGTTCCCTGGGCATTCACAGGTTCCTGCTGCGCACTCAACTCGACGAACTGCTGCGACTGAAGCCGGGATTGTTGAATCAACAGGCGTTTGTCCGCACCCTGCTGTCCAAGCTGGGACCCACGTCCGAAGAGAACTGGCGCACCTCGCCGGAGCTGCTGCAGGCACATCTGGACCGGCTCGCGCGATTGGCCGGGCGGCTCAACCAGACCCACAACACGCTCAAGGCCCATGTGGCGTATCACCAGCTGCAGTTTGACCTGCGCACGGGTCAACCCGACAAGGCCCGGTTCCTCGCCTATCTCAAGCTTCCCCGCCCGGTCCCGTATGCCGCCCGCAAATTTCTGGAAAGCGAGACGGTCCGGAAGTTTCCCTGCCGGCTGGACGACAATTACGACGGCCTCACCCGACTCGCCCCCATCGGCAACGATGAGCGCCTGGTACGCGAGTTCCTGCTGACTTTCCTCCGGGAGGCTCCGGACACGCGGGAATTCGAGCCATTCATCGACGATGTCTATCTCAGGCAGGTGTTTGCCGAGGCCAAGATCACCAGTGGTCTGGGAACTGCGGAACAGTGGGCCAGTCTGCTCTCTCCCGCGCAGTATCAGCAGCTCAAGGATCGCATCGACCTCACCTTTCTGCCGACCAACCCGGTGGAGTTCGCGGTCGGGCAGCCGGTCGCTCTCGAGCTGGCGGTCAAAAATATCCCCACGCTGATCGTTCGCGTCTTCGAAATCAACACCACGAGCTACTACCGCGAGCATGGCCGGGAAATCGATACCGACATCAATCTCGACGGCCTCGTCCCCAGTTCCGAGCAGACGTTCCAGTACAACGACCCGTCTGCCCGCCGGATCACCCGCCGGTTTGAGTTCCCCCAGCTCAATCGTCCCGGGGTGTATGTCATCGATTTCATCGGCAATGGTCAGAGCAGCCGGGCCCTCATCCGCAAGGGACGGCTGCAGCACGTGGTGCGCACCACCGCCAATGGTCAGGCCTTCACCATTTACGATGAGACCGGAAAGCCTGTCCCCGACGCCAGCCTCTGGCTGGGGGGCAGAGTGTATTCCACCGCCGACAACCGGCCGATCGTGGTTCCCTTCAGCACCTCTCCCGGACGGGTGCCGGTGGTCCTGACCAGCGGAGACTTCTCGTGTCTCGACTTCCTGGGGCACGAAGCCGAAAACTACACCCTCGAGGCAGGCCTCTACGTCGACCGCGAAGCTCTGCTGACACGGGCGAAAGCCACGGTTGTCGTGCGGCCGGGGCTGTTTCTCAACAGCGCCCAGGTTCCAATCGAGCGCTTCGAAAAGGTGCGGCTGACGATTGTCTCGACCAACCTCGACGGCATCCCGGCGACGCAGTTCGTCGATGATTTTCCCCTCTTTGAAGATCGTGAGACAGCGCACGAGATTGTTGTTCCGACCCGTCTGGCATCGATCCGGTTCACACTTTCGGGCATTGTCAAGCGGCGCTCCGCCGGGAACGCTCCGCAACCGCTGGCCGCCACCGTGTCTTACGCACTCAATGGAATTGAGCGGTCCGACTCAACCGCCGACCTGCATCTTGTCCGGTCTGCTCGCGGATACCTGCTCGAGCTGCGGGGCAAGATGGGCGAGCCCCGCGCAGCGCGTCCCGTGACGGTGGTGCTCAAGCAGCATGATTTCCGTACGCCACTTACGGTCGCGCTCAAGACCGATCCAGGAGGGCGGATTGACCTGGGCCCCCTGGCCGGGATCGACTGGCTCACCGCCACCGGGTCGCACGGCCCGGGTCACACTTGGTCTCTGGATCGCGACCAGTTCACCACCGTTACCGCGCTGCACGCCCAGGTGGGCGAAGCATTTACCGTCCCGTTTGTTCCGGGGCCCGGCGGAAAGCTGACCCCATCCGAGGTCTCGTTGCTCGAACTGCGCGGAACGACCTTCGTCGCCGACCGATTCGAGAATATCCGTCTCGTGGATGGCCTGCTGGTGATCGCCGGACTTCCCGCAGGCGACTTTGATCTCTGGCTCAAAACCACTGGCATCCGTATCAGCCTGCGGGTCTCGGCCGGCCAGAAACAGGGGGCCTGGTTGGTGGGACCGGCGCGTCTGCTGGAGACCAGTCGGCTCGCCCCTCTGCAGATCGCCTCCCTGGAACCGGAGGCCGGGAAGCTGAGGATACGGCTGACGAATCGGTCGCAATTCACGCGCGTGCACGTATTCGCCTCCCGGATGCAGCCCGAGTACTCCGCGTTTGAGCAACTGGCCCGCGTGCGGGCCCCGGGGCTCATGGCCTTCACCCCCTCCCAGGTGCAGACGCTGTACCTGACCGGACGGCAGATCGGGGACGAATACTCGTACATCCTCAATCGGCAGCGGGGCCGGAAGTGGCCTGGTAACATGCTCGAACGCCCCAGCCTGCTGCTCAATCCCTGGGCCGTCCAGGAGACCGAGACCGGAGAGCAGGTCGCTGGGGGGGGAGACGAGTTTGGTGCGGCGGGTGATCCCGCCCCCAGCAGTGCCGCCCCCGGGGATACGGCACCGGTGAACAAGTCGTCCACCGAAGCGTTCTTCGCCAATCTCGACTTTCTCGCCGAAGCAGCGGTCGTTCTCACGAATCTGGTGCCGAATGAGCAGGGGGTTCTGGAGATTCCGCTGGCCGAACACGGTTCCCACCAGCACCTGGTGGTGGTGGCTGTCGATCCCCTGCAGGTGGTGGCCCGCAACCTGGCCCTCCCCGAGCAGAATCTCCGCATTGTCGACCAGCGGCTCGGGCAACCGCTGGATCCCCGACGGCACTTCATCCAGCAGAAGCAGCAGAGCCTGGTCGAGGGAGGCAAGCCCTTCGTTCTCGAAGACGCCTCCGCCAGCCGGTTCGAACTGTACGACAGCCTGACCCGGGTCTACGGCCTGTACCGCACCCTGTCTCAAGATCCCCTGCTGGAAGAATTCGCGCCGCTGCTGACCTGGCCCCGGATGACCGACGAAGAGCGACGGACCTTCTATTCGAAACATGCCTGCCATGAGCTGAACTACTTCCTCGCCCGCAAGGATCCCGCGTTCTTCGAGGCGGTCATCCGCCCCTATCTCGCCCACAAACGGCACCCGACCTTTCTCGACCACTGGCTGCTGGACGCGGATCTTGGGGAATGGCGCCAGCCCTGGCGTCACGCCCAACTTAACGTCGTCGAACAGATCCTGCTGGCGCAGCGCATCGCGAGGGAAGGGCCGGTGACGGCCCGCCACCTGTCGGACCAGTTCACCCAGTTGCCCCCCAATTCCGACTGGCAACAGCAACTCTTCGAGACCTCGCTGCAGGGTTCTTCACTTTCCCTGGACAGTGACTTCGATGAATTTATGGGCGAAATGGACATTCTCGAGCAGAGGGTGACCTCCGATGTCGGTCGTGAGTCGAACGGCATCGTTCCCAGCTTCGATGCCCCCTTCGGTGGTACGGGGGGAGGCATGGGTGGCATGGGTGGCGGCATGCTGGGAGCCAGGGGGCGTTTTCGGACCAGTGGCGACCGGGAGAAGCAGAGCCAGAGCGAAGCGGGTGGAAGGCCTGGCGCTGATCCTGCGAAGGAATCGAAAAAACTGTACGAGAGACTGGAGGACCGCTCGAGGAGCACGCGCTGGGATACACAGGGTTTGGGGCGTGGCGAACGAAACGCTGCAAATCGCGCGGCCGACAAAGACAGGTCCGGCGATCTGAACGAGGGGAGATCAGTGGATGACACGACGCTCAAATTCTTCGATGCCGATGGTTCGGGCCTGCCCGAGGATGCCCCCCGCGATCTGTTCCGCCAGCCGGAAAAAACCCGCGAATGGGCTGAGAACAACTATTACCACCAGCGCATTTCCGATCAGGATGCCGACCTGGTCACCATCAATGCGTTTTGGCGCGACTATGCCCGGCATCCGGCCGGCACGCCGTTCGTGTCGCGGCATTTTGCCGAGGCCTCGCGCAACTTCACCGAGATGCTGCTGGCTCTCGCTGTGCTCGATCTCCCCTGGGAGTCACCCCGGCAGGCTCCGCAATACGACGGCCCGAAGATGACCCTCGAGTCGCCGGTCCCGGCGATTGCTGTCCACGAAGAGATTCGCGAAGTCGAGGCCCGGGAGGCCCCCTCCCGCGTACTGGTCGGTCAGGCCTGGTTCCGCCACGGAGAACGGCACCGCATCGTCGATGGCGAACAGGTCGACCTGCACGTGACCGACGAGTTCCTCGTGCACACCGTCTACGGTTGCCAGGTCGTCATCACGAATCCCAATTCCTCCCGACAGAAGCTGACGGTGCTGCTGCAGATTCCGCAGGGGGCCATTCCGGTCCTCAATGGCCGGGCCACGAAATCGGTCGCGCTCACCCTCGAGCCCTACCACACGCAAACCGTGGAGTACTTCTTCTATTTCCCGGCCGCTGGTCAGTTCGCCCACTTCCCCGTGCATGTCAGCCGGAACGACACTCTGGTCGCATTCGCGGCTCCCTTCATCTTGAATGTTGTCGACAAACCGTCGAAATCGGATGAGGAATCGTGGGATTTCGTCTCTCAAAGCAGCACTTCCGAAGCCGTGCTGTCATATCTCGACACGCACAATCTCAGCGCTCTGAACCTCGCCAAGATCGCCTGGCGGATGCACGATGCGACGTTCTTCGAGGCAGTGGTGGCCCGGCTGGCCCCCCGGCATGTCTACGACCACACGCTCTGGTCCTATGCCCTCAAGCACAATGCCGTGGGTCCCGCGCGGGAATATCTGCAGCACTGTGATGGACTGATCCAGGAGGTGGGAGGTCGGCTGCGCAGCCCGCTGCTGACCGTTGACCCCCTCTTGCGGCGAACCTTTGAGCATCTCGAATACCGACCGCTCATCAATGCCCGGGCGCATGCCCTCGGCAAACGTCGGCAGATTGTCAATGACCGGTTTCACGAGCAGTATCATGCCTGGCTCAACCAGGCCGCCTTCGACGCCGAACTCTCGACCGACGACCGCCTCACCGCCACCTGCTATCTGCTGCTGCAGGATCGTATGTCTGAAGCGCGGGAGTTGTTCGCCCAGGTCACTCCGGACCGGGTCACCAGCCGGATGCAGTACGATTACTGTGCGGCGTACCTCGACTTCTTTAACGACGAACCGGCCCAGGCCCGGGCCATTGCCCAGCGGTACGTCGATCATCCGGTCGACCGCTGGCGGAACAGCTTCCGGGCCATCCTCGCACAACTCGACGAGGCGGAGGGCAAGGCGGCCGAGGTGGTGGATCCCCGCAATCGCGACCAGCAGCAGGGGGCCCTCGCGGCCACCGAACCAGCCCTGGAGTTCCGGGTGGAATCGGGAGAACTCCAGCTCGACTTCCAGAACCTGAAGAGCGTGCAGATCCAGTACTTCTTGATGGATGTGGAACTGCTCTTCAGCCGCAATCCGTTCGTGCAGCAGTTCCGGGGGCAATTCAGCGCGATCAAACCAAACCAGGTCCAGACGGTGGTTTTGACTGACGGGACGGAGGAGCCGCTGCAGCCCGTCTCGGGCTCTCGCAAGATCCCGCTGCCGCCGGCCCTGCGCAACAAGAATGTGCTGGTGGAGGTGCTGGCCGATGGCGTTTCGCGCTCGCAGGCGTACTACGCCCATTCGCTCGCGGTCCAGGTAATCGAGACCTATGGGCAAGTGCGGGTGTCTCAGGCCGAGGGGGGCCGGCCGGTCCCGAAGGCCTACGTGAAGGTCTACGCCCAACACGCCGACGGCACGGTCAAGTTCTACAAGGATGGCTACACCGATCTGCGGGGCCGGTTCGACTACGCGAGCCTCAGCACCGACGATATAAAAGCGGTGCGCAGGTTTGCGATTCTCGTGCTCAGCGACCAGCACGGGGCACTGGTCCGCGAAGCCGCACCGCCCAAGCAGTGAACTGCGGTCGCGACGCGGTCGAGGAACTGGCCGGGTTGCGCGGAGGAGAGCGCATCGCGCACCTTGGGGACCGCTCCAGTGACCATCCAACCGAAACGTGTCGCGGCATGGGGCTCGGCATGCCGAGCGAGCAATCGCAACACGATTCGGTTTGAATCAGGGCCGATTGGATTTCTGGACACAAGGTCCCACACCGAGACTCAGGTGATTCACGAGTCGTTCTGCGTCCGCTCCCGGACCAGTCGAGCACCTCTCGTCCGTTCTGTCCCGGTGGGGTGGTGTGAGTGAGACTGACACGGGGCAGGATCGATGCGGCCTCACTTCCGCCGGCGGGCTGGAGGGGCGGCCCGGGAGCGCATCAGTTCTTGCAGCGGGGCTTTCTGGGCGTTGTTGTCGATGTAGTCGGCCTCCCAGAAGAGGATCTGCTGGGCGGGGAGTTTCTGCGCCCGCTGCCATTCCTGCTCGAATGCCTCGGCTGTCGTGGGAACCCAGCCGTACTGCCAGATGTCGACCTGGTCTCCCAGCACCTCGCGCAGGTGCCGCCACGCCTGCTCGGGGGTCCCGCCGTCCTTGTAGTAGCCCGCCGGGACCGCTGCATCGATCAGTCCCTCCCGCGACCAGGTGGCGACATCCAGC
>JBKCTR010000797.1:0-3062 GCA_046318755.1 Planctomycetaceae bacterium | reverse complement strand
GGTGGGCGTAGGGGGGATCGAAGAAGATCACATCGAACGGAAGGAACTCCTCGCCTTTCCGGGGCCGGAACGAGCACTTGGTGACGTCGGTCTTCCAGGTGAGCGTCTCGTCTTCGACCCGCAACGCGGCGACGTTTCGGCGGAGCAGATCGAAGGCCCGCCGATCGGCTTCGAAAAAGGTCACCCGCCGGGCTCCGCGGCTGAGTGCCTCGAGCCCGATGGTTCCCGTCCCCGAGTAGATGTCGGCCACCCGGGCGTTCTTCAGAATCGGCTCAATCCGGTCGAACAAGGCGATCTTGACGCGGGTGAGCAACGGCCGGGTGGTATCTCCCGGGTTGGTTTCGAGCTTTCGGCGGCGGAACCGCCCGGCGACAATCTGCATGGGTCAACCTTCCGCCCGACGGAGGGCCTGAAGTTCTTCCCATTCACGCAAGATGTCGGCTGCCTCTTCGGCGATGCTCGCGAAACCACCGCGATACATGGGAAGCGCACTCGACGCGGCGGAAGCGGGGAGGGACGAGGAGGAATCTTCCCCACTGCCGCTGGCTGCGGACGGCCGAGAGATGGAAGGGGGCTGAAGCTGTTCGGGAACTCGGATGACGGTGGTGTCTCCAGTGTCTCGGTGGACCGCCGCCGAGTCTCCCTCAGAGAGCCATCCCAAGACGTTTTCCTCCTCCCGTTCGGAAGGGGTCTCGGCGGGACACTGCACTTCGAAACTGACGGGGCCCACGGTCAGCCGGTCTCCCGACTGCAGCATCACCTCGTCATCGACCCGCAGGGCGTTGACGAAAGTGCCATTCTGGCTGTTCAGGTCGCGTAGCAGCAGCCCCCTCCCTGTGGGGGTGAGCGAACAGTGCCGTCGACTGACCTCGGTCGAGGTCATCCGCACCAGGCAGTTTTCATCGCGGCCAATCCAGACCTCGCGCTCGGGCAGATCGATCTGGCGCCCCTTGTGTTTGCCGGTGAGAATAACGAGGAAGTGCATGCCGACGGTTGGAGGGGGACAGGGCGGATTAAAAGTGGCGGGGAACGATCACTGGTTCACCGCAGTTGGGGCACGTGAGGGTTTTGCCCCGATGCTGCTCGGACACCTTGAACCGCTTGCCACAGCGACAGGCAAACCGGATCGACACAGAACTCGTCGGCGGGGACTGTTCCGAAAGGGATCTCTGCCAGACGGTCTCGGCAATCTCCCGCACCCGGGCCAACAGCCGATCGCCGTCGATCGGTTTGGTGAGATAGTCGTCGGCCCCCACCCGCTCGGCGAGGCGGCGGGCGCGGGGCAGGTCCACTTCGGTGTGGATCACCACGGGGATCTGTCGGTTGACCAGCTTGAACCGCTCGCAGATCTCAAATCCGGTTTCATTCCCTGCGAGCTTCAGATCGCACAGGACGAAATCGGGATGACGCATGGTGAAGGCCGAATGGGCCTGCCCGCCATCCCGGGCCACCACCACATCGAGGCCAGCCCCTTCCAAAACCGCCGACAACGACTCGATGACCGCATCATCATCATCGATGAGGAGGATGCGATTCACCACCGCCGGCGGAAGAGCTGATTGGAAGGTGTTGAGCGCCATCGCGTTGAGCTGGGAAAAGGCGAAGGCCGGGTCTGCTGTTGGCAATCCGCCAAACGGAGACCGGGCCTGAGGCACAAAGCCCATCGGGAGTGGGTTGGGAACATTCCGGGAGGACACCCTCCCCAGGAAAATTCCGCTCCCCTTTGAATACCGCATTCCGATGACTGTTGCAAATGCGGACACACACCGCCCGGGGGCAATCTCGTCCGAGATCTGGTAGACTTCAGTGAGGGAGGCCAGCGATGGGCTGGGACTCTCGCCAACCGCATCTCTTCCACATCACTGGCACGCGCTCAGCATGGCCGATCAGGAACATTCTCTGGCCCTTTTCATCGATTTCGAGAACCTCGCCCTGGGCTTTCAGGGGGCGCGGGGACGGTTTGACGTGGGGCGGGTGCTGAAGCGGATGGTGGAGAAGGGAAAGATCGTCGTCAAAAAGGCCTATGCCGACTGGAACCGCTATTCCAGCTACACCGAGCAGTTGCACGAGGCGGCCATCGAGCTGATCCAGATTCCCCGGCGGGCCCAGACCGGCAAGAACTCGGCCGACATTCGCCTCTGTGTCGACGCGATGGATCTGGCCTACTCCAAGGAACACATCGACACCTTCGTCGTGGTCTCGGGCGACAGCGATTTCTCCCCGCTGGTTTCGAAGCTCAAGGAACTCGGCAAGCATGTGATCGGCTTGGGCATGCAGCCTTCCACGTCGGAACTCCTGCGCGACAACTGCGACGAATTCATCTATTACGAAGATGTCGAGGCGGTGAACACTGATGTCCCCAAGCTCGATCCGCAGATGCCCGAGTTGAAGAAGAAGGCGCACACGCTGCTGATGGAGGCGATGACCGCCCTGCGCCGGGAAAACAAGGTGCGGCTCTGGTCCTCGATGATCAAAGACACCATGAAGCGGCTCAAGCCGTCCTTCAACGAGACCTACCACGGCTACTCCACCTTCAGCGCCCTGCTCGAAGACGCCCAACAGCTCGGCCTGCTGGAACTGGAGACCGATGACCGCAGCGGGACCTACGTGGTGACGCGGTTCGGGGATGAGCTGACCAGCCCCTCGGCCGAAACGGGCGAGACGCGGAGCCGCAGCCGGAGCCGGAATCGCTCGCGGCGCGGGGGGCCGTCGCGTGACCGGGAATCTCGTCGTGAAGGGGCTCCCGAGGAGACCCCCGCCGATCACGGAGCCCCGTCCGAGACCGCCGATCTGGATGACCGGGAACCCCGCCGATCCCGCACGCGCCGCCGATCGGGATTGGGTCCCCGTGCCGAATCCCCGGTCGATCCCAAACTTCCTCCGGAAACATTCGACGAGGAATTCCTGCCGTGGCCTGAAGAGTAGGTCGTTGGTCCGGCGTGGAGGCAGAGTTTCGATTGAGCGGCCCCCGCATGCCATTCGCGGCTGGGCCGCTCTCGTCTCTTTGACCAGCCAGTCCCCTCCGTCTCTCTGCACCGGCTCTCTTCACCAACTCTCTGCAC
>JBKCTR010000796.1:0-3077 GCA_046318755.1 Planctomycetaceae bacterium | reverse complement strand
GTGACCCGTGCCGGCGGGCGGACCGCCGGCCGGGGAGCCGGGCACGGGGGACTGACCGCCCCCGGAGGGGGGTGGCCGGGGGTGCCGGGCCATATGCCGCTGGATGGCGCTTACTTGAAGGAAGACTTCCAGTGGTTCTGGGAGTACCGGTCCCCGACGGTGGCGATGCGGTTTCTGGACGAGTGGTGCGGGAAGGTGATGCGATCCCGGCTGGAACCGATGAAGTGGGACCGATCCTCAAAAGAGAGCCATTTTCGATCGTTTTGACGGAGCCAGTTCGGCGGTTGGCGGGACGGATTTGGGCAGGGGCGTGCGGGGGCTTTCTCGGCACGCGTCACCAATGCGCGGAGTGATAGGCGGAGGCGGGGATGTGGGGTGACGTGGTTCCCGGCGGTGCCGTGGGGAGAGTCCCGGTGTGGCGGGGTTCCCGGCAACTCGGATGGGGCGTGAGGTCCGGGACCACCGCCGGAACGAAGTCCGGGTGCCGAGGGCCGCGGCAGGATGTCGGGATTGCCGGAACAACTCCCGGGGAACGGGGAGGTCGGCGGATCCGGATCAGAGCCTGGGGCCGCAGGGCACGCGCGGAACAGCGAACCGGGCGCTGGCGCAACTTCGCCGGCAGGCGGCGCCGCGCCAGGGTGGGCTGGGTATCCGAGACAACTCACGACGCGCGGACCAGAGCGGCGGGGAACGTCTCCCCCGACGGCGCGACGCGTGGAACACCGGTCACTCGCTGGGCGGGTCGGTGGGTTTGTCTTTCATGCGATAGCTGTCTCCCTTGATGACAAGAGCCTCCCCGTGATGCATCAGCCGGTCGATCAAGGCTGTGGCCAAAGTGTTGTCGACGTCGAACAGGGCGCCCCATTCCCGGAAGGGTCGATTCGTGGTGAGCACGATCGATCCGGTTTCGTAACGGGCAGCGACAACCTGGAACAACAGATCGGCCCCGCGCTTGTCGATGGGCAGATAACCCAGCTCATCCAGCAGCAGGAGGTCGGGACGGGTATAGTGCTTCAGCGCCTTTCCCAGCAGCCCGTTGATCTGGGCCGTGGTCAGGTGGTTGATCAGATCGACCACGCGTGTGTGACGGACGCTGTGTCCGTGTTCACACGCGGCGTAGCCCAACGCAGTCAACAGATGCGACTTCCCCGTCCCCGTGGGACCAATCAGGACGGCGCAGCGATGTTCCGCGATGAAGTCGCAGTCGAACAACCGCACGATCGCCGCCTTGGGAACCCGTTTGGGGAACGTGAAGTTGTACTCGGTCAGCGTCTTCCGCTGCGGCAGCCGCGCGTCGCGAAGCCGCCGCTGGAGGGCCCGCTGCGCCCGGACGGTCTGCTCCAGACCAACCAGCGTGGCGAGCATCTCCAGCATCGAACTGCCGGCGCGGGCCGCGTCGTCCAGCACTTCGCGATATCGCCTCGCGATTTCCAGCAGTTTCAGTTCCGCCAGGTCGCGTTCGAGACGCGCGTGGGGAGAGTTGTCAGGTCGGGCCATCAGAGTCCTCCTCGGGGTCGTGGCAAAAGCGGTCGTAAAACGCCGGGTCGGCGGGATCGAGTTCGATTTCGTCGATCAATTCGCGTCGTTTCGGGGTGGGCAGCGTGGGGGTCGGCAGCTGCCGACGACGACGCTCGGCCATCAGCAGATTCTCGACGTACGCGGCGTCGTAGGTGTTCAGCTCCACGGCCCGCGCGATGGCGCCCAGCACCTCGGTCCGTCCATAGACCCGGGCCAGAGCCAGGAGACGTTTGAGGTGGAGGCCGGTCTTCACCGGGCGTTGACGCAGCTGCAGGTGGAACTCGCGGGCCTCCGGGCCCCAGGCGTCGAACTCCTGCGCTTGCGTGTCGGGCCGCGCGCGTTGTCTCAACGCCAACGCCGCCAACCGGTGTTCCGGCAGCGAGAGCAACTGATTGCGGTCGTGGCAGCGGATGTGCCGGGCCACCTCGCGCCCCTCGAAGAGCACCCGCAGCTCATCCCGGTTGGCGCGCACGATCACGGGCTTGCGCACGACCTCCGGCGGCGTCGAGTAGCGGTTGCCGTCGAACTCGATCCGCGCCATCGGACTGACGATCGCCGACACGATCTCGTCGGTGTCGAACGGCAGCTCCGGCAGCGGACGCAGCAGGCCGCATTCCTGCTGTAAGCGGTCGATCGGCCGTTCGCGCGTGCTGTCGTGCCGCCGCGGATTGGCCACGTCATCCCGCCAGTGCGTGGCGAGTGCCTGATAGTCCTCGAACCGTCGCAACTCTTCGGTGCGACCCGCCAGGGCGTTCCGCTTGACATACCGCACGCCCGCCTCGGTGATCCCCTTCGATTCGGGATCGCGGGCCTCGCAGGCGATCGGCTGCAGGCAGAAGTGGCCGCACAGCGCCAGGAACTCGGGATGCAGACAGGCATGCCTGCCGGAGCCGTTGAGCACAGCTGCCTTCAGGGTGTCGAAGATCACCTGCCGCGGGCTGCCACCAAAGAATGTCAGGGCGTTCACCAGACCGCGGTAGAACTCCGCCTTGCGCTGGGAGAGGGTGAACTCGATGTAGATCAACCGGCTGTAGCACAGCACGGCGACGAATACCGAGACCTTGCGCGACGCCGAACCGACCTGCACCCGGCCGCATTCCCCCCAATCGACCTGCATCGCCTGCGCCGGAGCGTAATGCACGTCCTGATAGACCCGGCCCGGGGTGGGGCGCACCGTCCGCAGATACCGGCGGAGCACGATGACGCTGCCGCGATATCCGGCGGGCCCGCGCGCGATCTCCTCGTGGATGCGCACGGCCGAGAGTTGGGGATGCCGGGCCAGGATCGCCTGGATCTGCCCGACGTAGGGAGTCAGCCGGGAGCTGTGTCCAGCGGCGGGACTGGTCGGCGGTTGTGACAACGCCCGGGCCACTTTCACCGTTTGGCGCGAACAGTGCAGTCGCCTGGCGATGGCCCGGGCGGAGAGTCGTTCGATCTCGGAGAGTCGGCGGATTTCGGCCCACAAGGCGACGTTCATGGCGTCTCCTGGTTCGGGTTGTCGCCACGGCGGCGGGTGAGCGCCTCCCGCAGCAGGTCCCCCATCGCGAACAGTCCCTGGC
>JBKCTR010000795.1:0-4028 GCA_046318755.1 Planctomycetaceae bacterium | reverse complement strand
ACCTGGTTCCCCACCAGGCTCACCATCCCGGCAGTCAGTGTCTTCGCGACCGACTGGGTCCCGGTGGTTCCGCCGAAGAACAGCCGGATCCGCGGGTTGGCCGTCCCGATCGACGCCACCGCCTGCGCCAGTCCTTCCAGTCCGCCGAAGTCCAGCGACACATACCGCACGTACGACCGTCCCACCGAACCGTTTTGCACGGTGGTTCCATCCAGCCCCTGCAGGTTCAGGGAGTAGTTCACCGAGGCGTCGGGAGTGCTCCCCACGGTGGTGTCGTCGACGTTCACCGTCACGGAATACGTTTTCTTCGTCGCGTAATTCAGAACCGTTCCGGCCTTGAGCCGGAGTTGGCCCGCCACGACTTCGAACACACTGGCGTCGGCTCCCGAGACGCTGAAGGTGTTGGTCCCCAGTCCGTCATCGGTCACCGAGACATCGGCCAGCCGGATGGCGCTGCTGGTGTTGGCGCTCGCCTGCAGCACGCTCACTACATTCGACAGCGAAATCTGCGTGGCCGCGTCATTCCCGTCGAGCACTGTGATGGTGAAGGTCTGCTCGAACCAGAGTTTCCCTTGGTCCGTCGTCCGCACCCGAATCGCAGAGCTGCTCTGCGTCTCGAAATCGAAGCTCTCGGCGGTCTTGAGGGTGTAACCGTCGATCGTGAAGCTGCCGTTGTCGGTATCGCCTGAGCCAGTCACCAGCATGTAGGTGAAGGTATTCCCGGCATCCGCATCGGTTGTACTGAAGCTGCCGACCGTTGTGCCGCTCGCCTGGTTCTCGGCCACCGAGGTCGCTGAGAGGGCGATGTTGAACGGCGTTTCGTTCACGTCGTTCACCGAGACGATGAACTCTTTCTCAAACCACAGTCCATCCTGATCGGTGGTCCGCACCCGGATTGCGTAGCTGCTCTGTGTCTCGTAATCGAAGGAGGCGGTCGACTTGAGCGTGCCGCCATCGATCGTGAAACTCGCGTTGTCGGTTGAGCCGTTGCCGCTGACGAGGGTGTAGGTAAACGAGTCGCCGGTGTCGGGGTCGGTCGTGCTCAAGGTTCCGACGCTGGTCCCGCTGGGTTGGTTCTCGGCAAATGAGACGGCCGACAGCAGGATGTTGGTGGGAGCCGAATTCGGAAGTGTCCGCCAGAGTGCCATTCCGCTGATGCCATCATCGGCTCGAAAAAACAGCACTCCATTCACATTGGCAAATCGGGAAGGATTGCCGTTCGCAGCGCCACTGCGAATGTCCTGCACCAGTACTGTTCCTGCCGAGGTACCGTCGCTCTTCCACAATTCGAGGCCGCTGCTGCCATCGTTTGCTGTGAAATACACCGTGCCATTCAGGTTGGTCAGGTATGAAAGGTACAAACTTACTGGAGTCGAACTCGCACTGCCGCTAGAGATGTCCCGAACCAGCACGGTTCCGGAGGATGTGCCGTCGCTCTTCCACAACTCGCTTCCGTTGACGCCATCATTGGCCCGGAAAAACAGCGTGCCGTTGACGTTCATGAAATTGACCGGATTGCTGCTGCTGATCGCTCCACCACCGCGGATGTTTTTGACCAGCACGGTTCCGGAGGATGTGCCGTCGCTCTTCCACAACTCTCTTCCGTTGACGCCGTCATCCGCACTGAAAAACAGCGTGCCGTTGAAGTTGATGAAATTGCCCGGATTGCTGCCGCTGCTCGCTCCACCACTGCGGATGTTTTTGACCAGCAAGGTCCCAGAGGATGTGCCGTCACTTTTCCACAATTCCACCCCATTGATCCCGTCGTTGGCCTGGAAGAACAGCGTGCCGTTGACGTTGGTGAGTCCGCGAGGATAGCTGTGGCTGGTCGCACCACCACTGCGGATGATATTGACCAGCACGGTGCCAGTGGATGTGCCGTCGCTCCTCCACAATTCCGTCCCGTTGATTCCGTCATCCGCAATGAAAAATAGCGTGCCGTTGACGTTGGTGAGTCCGAGAGGAAAACTGTGGCTGGTCTCACCACCACCGCGGATGTCGTTGACCAGCACAGTGCCAGTGGATGTACCGTCGCTCTTCCACAATTCCGTCCCGTGGATTCCGTCATCCGCACTGAAAAATAGCGCGCCGTCGGAGTTGGTGAATCCGAGAGGAAAACTGTGGCCGGTCGCACCACCTCCGCGGATGTCGTTGACCAGCACAGTGCCAGTGGATGTGCCGTCGCTCTTCCACAGCTCGTAACCAGTGACGCCGTCGTTCGCGGCGAAAAACAGCGTGCCGTTGACGTTGGTCAGATCTCGGATGTCGTTGAACGGGCTGTCGCTTCGAATATCCTTCACCATCCCGACCGACAGCATTTGACGCTGTTCCAGCACTTCTGCTGCGACGGGCCGGGTGCGGGTCGGGTGGCGGGAACCGCGGCGGAGGCGGGTGAGGGGGGCGGTGACCAGGGCTCGGAATTGAAACGGGGGCATCGATCGATCCGGCGAGTGTGGCGGAACAAAGGAACAGAAACGGACGGCAGCACCAACGCAGGTGTTCTGCAAGGTCGGCCACCCCCCTGAACCAACCGACCGCCACTCCACGCCCGGCGCAGAGTGGAAGACCGATCGATCCAGGGGAGGCACCCAGATCTGCCAGGTCGGACACGGGTTCTGAACGAATGTGATGATCCTTCAGACGCAACCCGATCCGCTTGGCACTGAGAACACCGTCTGCGCACGGCGCGCCACCCGACCCGCAGCCGAAGTCGCGCCTCCCCTCGACCCCAGTTGGCATTCCACCGAGGAAAACAGGCCTCGATCCCACACCGAGGAAATTTCCAGTGGCCTGGAACGGCTTCGCATGGCTCGGGTCAGCTCTCCCTCCCCCGATGGACGAGGGTAGAGACCAAATATTCAGTCAGGGCGACTGCGGATGGCCAACCAAGATCTGCATGTACACGTTGGGTGGGATGATTGTGCGGTTGTCCCCAGGCCTTCGAACCCTCGCCGTCCGTCGCAATCCTTGCCAAACGCCCCTTCGCGCCGTAGTTTCGACTACGAGTTTTCTCGATTGGGTGCTGTGGAGTCGGGTTGGCTCGCTGCGACCGGCAGCCCAACGAGTTGGGGGGCCCTGATCGAGGGCCCGTCGCCCGCGCCGCACCCGTGTCGTTCTGTCATGACTGCTGAAGAGCCAGGTTCCGTCACCGAGTGGTTGCCCCGATTTGAGGCGGGAGATCCGGAGGCGGTGCGATTCATCTGGAATCGGTACTTCAAGCTCATGGTGCTGTTGGCGCAACTGCAGTTGCTGGGCCTGCGGGATCGCGGTCGCGATGCCGAGGATGTCGCCCTCAGCGCCTTCAATGCCCTCTGCCAGGCCACAGGGCGAAATCCCTCAGCCCGCCTTGAGGATCGCAACGACCTGTGGAGCCTGCTGGCTCGCTGTACCGAAACACGTGCCCAGAATGCCATGCGGGACGCGACCCGCCTCAAGCGGGGGGGCGGAGGGTTGTTCCAGCGGTCGCTGCGGACTCTCCAGAAGCAGGCGACCGCTCGATTGATGCCTCCCACTCCCCAAGAGACCGCGGAATTTGTGGACTGGCTGGAGTTTCTGATGGTTCAGCTCGATCAGCAGGATGCTACGGGCAAACTGCGGGCCACGGCCCTGCTGAAACTGGAAGGCTACACCGAAGCCGAGATTGGCCAGAAGCACGCCTGCTCCCGCAAGACCGTGGCCGCGCGCATGGCGATGATCCGCGCGATCTGGCGGGGATTCACCCAGTCATGAAGTCCTTCCCCGGTTCCCAGCCATCCGCACACGACGGTCTGTCGTCGAGTCAGTTGTCGGTCTCGGCCTGTGACGACATTCTTCGGGCGTGCGAACAACTGGAGGCGGCGTGGCGGCGGGGAGACCGACGGCCCGCCAGTGAGTTTCTCGACGCGGTGCCCCCCTCCCGACGGGGTATGGTGCTGGCCGTGCTGGACGGATTGGTCGCCGAATTGTCGGCCGAGCGTCCATCGCCCAAGGCCACCTCGGGGACCGGCGTGACCCCCGAGGTGACGGGGGGGCCACCGGTTCTCCTCTCC
>JBKCTR010000794.1:0-3846 GCA_046318755.1 Planctomycetaceae bacterium | reverse complement strand
TGGGAACTTGGTCTACGGGGTCTGCGTGCGGCATGGCTGAGTCGTCTGCGTCGTCATTGAATCGTCGGCAGTTCTTGGGGAGCAGTGCGCGCCAGGCGGCCAGCATGGCGGCGGGGGTCGCGGCCGGGGTTGTGCCGTGGGGGGAGGAAGCAGTCGCCGGTTCCTCCCCCGAACCACTCCACGTGGGGCAGATTGGGGTTCGTCACCAGGGGGGGCAGATTGCCCGCACGCTCGCCCGGCTGCCCGGGGTGCAGGTGACGGCGCTCTGTGATGTCGACGCGACGCAATTGCCCGGTTTGGCCCAGGAAGTGGCCGGGCTGCAGGCGGGGGTGATGCCCCAGACGCATGCCGATTTCCGTCCCTTGCTGGCCGACCCCACGCTGCGGGCGGTGGCCATTGCCACGCCCGATCACTGGCACGCGCTGTTGGCTGCGCACGCCCTGCGGGCTGGCAAAGACGTCTACCTCGAAACCCCGGTGACGCATACGCTCGACGAGGGAGAGCGTCTGCTGCGGCTGGCCCGAGAATCCGGTCGGGGGGTGCAGGGGGCCCTGGTGCAGCGCAGCGGACCGCATTTTGTGCAGGCGGTCGAGTTCCTGCGGCAGGGGCACTTGGGGCGGGTGCATCAGGCCCGCGCCTGGACAGTGCATCAGCGAAAGGGGATTGGCCGGGGAAGTGAGGGAGTGGTTCCCGAAGGACTCGATTATGACCTGTGGCTGGGGCCGGCCCCGGCCCGGCCGTTCCAGGCGAACCGGCTGCACGCGAATTGGCGGTGGTTTTGGGATTACGGTTCGGGCGAACTGGGGAACTGGGGCGTGCCGATGCTCGACCTCGCCCGCTGGGGCCTGGGAGTGGGGCTGCCGTTGCAGGTCTCGGCATCGGGAGGGAAGTTTCACTTCACCGACGACCAACAGACTCCCGACACGCTGCAGGTGCAGTACCAGTATCCGCAGCAGACGATCACCTGGGAGCACCGGCTGTGGTCGCCCCATGCCCCCGAGGGGCGCAGCGCGGCGGTGGCCTTCGAGGGGGAGCGGGGGACGCTGCTGGTCGACCGCGGGGGTTGGAAGGTGTTGGGGGGCGTCGCCGGGGTGGGGCAGCCTACGGGAGACCTGTTGGCCCAGCACCTCGCGGCATTTGTCGAAACCGTGCGCACGCGCGGCACCCCCGTGGTGACGCTGGAAGAGTGCGTGGTCTCGAGCGCGTTGTGCCACCTCGGTTGCCTGGCGTATCGGCTGGGCCGCAGCGTGAATGTCGACCTGCAGACCGGCCGGCCGCGCAATGATCCCTCCGCGGACCGATTGCTGACTTCGACCTACCGGGCACCCTGGCAATGGCCCGCCTGACCACTGGCGGAGCGCGGGGCACGGCGACGGGGGTGTTTCTCCGAACCGTCGGGCAGACGGCCTGCCGACACAGCGGCCAGTGGTTGAGGTTGTGGCGACATGGGGCTTGCGGGCTGGTCGCGTGGCTGGTGTTGCTGGCGACGGCCACGGCCGAAGAGCGGGAGTGGCTGACGGGGAAAGCCTTCCAGCAGATCTTGAAGGAGCCACTGTCGGTCACGTGGGCCCAGGTCGATCTGCGGACGGTCTCGCGGCGGCTGGAAGAGAACCGCAAGGTGGCGCTGTTGATCGACCGTCGGATTGATCCCTCGGCCACGCTCGATTTCAGTGCCGACGATCTGCCGTTGGACGAGCTGGTCGCCCGGCTGGCCGAGGTGCGGGGGGGCGTGACCCGGGTGGTGGGGAACACGGTCTATCTGGCGCCTGCCGAGCCTTCGGCACCCCTGCGCACGCTGGTGGCGCTGCGGACCCGCGAACTCAACGACGCGATCCGCGAGGGGACGGGAAAGCGGGGCTTCGTGAAGCCATCTGACTTCGCGTGGAATGACCTCGCCACGCCGCGTGAATTGTTGGAACGACTGGCCCAGAGGCATTCCTTCGAGTTGCGGGGGATCGAGCAGGTTCCGCACGATCTGTGGGCGGCGGGTCATTTGCCGCAGTCGACCGTGGCCGAGGCGCTGTCGCTGATTCTGATTCAGTTCGACCTGACCTTCGCCTGGCGGAAGGGGGGGGCGGGAGTCCAGATCGAGCCCATCCCCGAAGAGCCGCGGCTCGAGCAGTCGCACGCCGCACCGAAGGGAACGAAACCCCGCGCGTGGCTGGAACGGGTCGAACAGGAGTTGCCGGGCCGGAAGGCGAAGTTGACGGGGGAGGCGGTGGTCTTCGCCGGTTCGCAGGAAGAGCACGAGGCGATCGAGGCGTTGCGTGACCAATTGCGCGGCACGCGCCTGCCGACGAAGAAGGGGAAGGAGACGGCGAGCGGGGCGAAAGAGGTGCGGTACACGCTGCGAATGCAGGACAAGCCGGTGGGCTCGTTGCTGAAAACGCTCGAATCGCGGCAGCCGGCGTACCGGTTCGAATACGACGCCGCCGCGTTGCAGCAGGCGGGCATCAAGCTCGAGCAGCGGATCACTCTCGATGTGAAGGAAGTGACGCTGGAAGAGTTGTTGCGGACGGCGTTGTCGCAGGTGCGACTGGGTTTTGAAATCGACGGCCAGCGCGTGCGGCTGTATCCCGACCCCCGGGCCGGCCGGCGGGGTCCGTAACCGACACGTGCGGTGCGCCTGGTCTGGCAGATCCCGCGAGGACGGAAAGAACTCATCCTCCAAGCCAGGTATCCTGGCAAGCGAACGATCCATACAATCCCGGGGAGAGTTCCGGTCCGAAAAGGTCCTGATAGCCACTCCCCAAGAAAGATGCCGAGCATGATCCCGACGAACCCCGTGAGCCGCTCGAACCTGAGGCAGGGGGCGCTGTACATGCTGATCGGTCTGGTGTGGGGGTTGGTGGTGCCGGCAGCCCCCTTCCCGCGGCTGGCCTTGGGGGCCCACATTCAATTGACGACCCACGGCCTCATGTTTCTTGTGGGCGGTCTGGTCATCCCCCACCTGCTGCTGCGATCGAACGGGATGGCGTCATGGATCCTGATCGCAGCCCCCCGAGTGACCTGGCTGGTAATGCTGTCTGAGATGGCCAATGGCTGGTGGGGGACTGTCAAGACGCTCCCAATCGCCGCAGCCCAGGCCGGGGCGACGGGTGGCACTCCGTGGCAGGAGAGCCTGGTGACGGCGGCTCACATTGTCGGTGCGCTGGTGCTGATCGCGTACTGGGGAGTCATCCTCGGCGGTCTGTACCGAAAACCGGCGTCGAATCCTGGGGGCTTTTCCAATCCTCAGGATCCTGAATCAACGCCCTATGGTGGTTGATCGAATCACGAGCGGTCCGGGATCAACGCAACCATCGATCGAATGATTCCGTCGCGGGTCCTCAGGCCGGCGGCTTCCCGCTTTCGTCAGTCGCCGCTGGCATAGAGCGCGAGGCGCTCCACCCAGTCGGTGACGGTGCGGCGGCAGTCGGTGCGGTCGGCGGGGAGTTCGAGGGGGCGGCCGCGGGCGTCGAGGATCAGTCCCACGGTCCCTCCCTGGACGAAGCGCTCCACCGGCTGTCCGGAGCCGGCACCCAGGTTGAATCCCCGGCGGGGGGTGAAGCGGGCGGGGGCGCTGGTGCCCGGTGGCAACGGCAGACGCAGCACCTCGCCGCAGGCCAGGGTGCCGGTGTGGGTCAGGCCGCCGTGGGTCACCGCGTAGTCGAGGCAGGGTTGCCCGCGCTCGCCGCGACCAACCGGGGCGACACAGGTCCCAAGCCGGATGAGGCAATCGCGTTCAAACACCGCCAAGGCCGCCTCGGGATGCACCTCGGCCAGCACCCCCAGGTGGGGCATCATGAAGATGCTGTCTTTCGCGAGCACCGTGATGCCCGCCGGTTCGAATGCGTCGATGAGCAT
>JBKCTR010000793.1:0-3146 GCA_046318755.1 Planctomycetaceae bacterium | reverse complement strand
GGGCTACCGTTTTCAGCAGATGCAAAAAGAAGGTTTTGCCACTGCCAAACCGCCCGATGATGAACCGGCAGGTCGCCCCACCGTCGGCGATGATTTCCAGATCCTTGACGAGTGCCTGGACCTCATCGTTTCTGCCAACCTGGAAATGCTGCAGACCCACCCCTGGGACAACCCCGGCTGCCAGGGACTGGATAATGGCGTTTCGCTCACGCAAGGGAATCATCTTCATCACGTCCTACGGCAACAGTTCAGCCTGAACCACAAAAGAGTCGTTGTCATCGACCAATAGGGCATCACCGAGTCGATCATACGACCATTCATTGATCCGCTCGACGGCGGAACCAAGCATCACAAGATGTTGACGGGCCAGTTGATCGAGGTCCGACCGCGTCCACACACTCTGGTTGACCGCGGCTCGGGCAAATGGCTGCAGATCGCGGGGGAGATCTCGAAAACCATCAGCAGATCCGGCGTCGGATACGGACAGGATGATCGGCGGCGGATCCCCTGCCACCGGCAGTGAGGTGGCCTCGACGGCGGTAGAGACACCTGTGGAAATCCCGCTCTCCGGTTCCTCATCCGCATCGTCGGTCTCCGGATCGCGCATCGCCTCACGAAGGAACTCGGTCACCTGCTCCGTTTCCGACAGGATCGCCCGGAGCAGTTCTTGGTCAAGTTGGAAGGCCGGAACCGACGCGCTGCCCGAGGTGGTGGTTTCAGATTTCGATTCCACAGTACGCAAGAGTTGATCCAGGTCGCCTCGGGTCAGACCGAGAGCGCGATAGGCCTGAGTCAGAGCTCGAATTTCCTCTGGAGAAATCGCATCATCGGCTGCCGCGATGCCAACCAGAAATTCACCGACCTTCTTGCGTTGCTCATGGTTGAGTCGGGTCTGGATCTCTTTTGCAGCACCAAAGTCACTTTCCCGATACTTCGACAGCAGGTATCTCAGGTGTTCCAGCCGGCAGGAATCCTGCGTCGACAAATCGAACTGGTTTTCGAGATGACTGGTCAGTCGTCCCAGCTCAATCTCATCGAGAACACCGTCGGCTGCCGCAATTCCCACTCCCAGTTCCAGCAGCACAGCCGCCGCATGGTACGACGCCACATTCTGGCTGAGTTCCTCGGTGGCCGGGAAGACACTGACCCGCTGATTCCATTGATACAGCTTGCCTGTGATACGCGGGTCTGGCTCCAGCGCGAATCCCAGTTGCGAGGCAGTCTCGGCCAAGTGCAGCGACTGATTCCTGGTGAGCTTGCGTCTTTCGGAGATGCCCTCGAGGGAGGCATAATCAGCAACCGTAATGATGGTCCAGCCATCGTCGGTAATCGACCGATCAAGCAGCTGACACCACTGGTCGAAGTGCGGGTGCTCTCCCTGTCGCAAATGCTCCGGGAGGGCTTCGTACATTTCAGCTGTGAGTGGAGCCCCTTTGGCTCTCTTGTGGGCCCGGTCATATTCCCGCAGTTCCTCGATCGCCTGATTCCAAATTTCCGAGAGAGGTGAGAATTGGGAAGAGCCCAACAGACTTGGGACCTGCTCCGCTGCGAGAGGTCCACCGACGTCATGGATCCGGCCGAGGGTGGCACTGGCCGGGAAATACTCGAGTCTGCGTTCGCGTTTCCCGATTTTTACGCGCATCCCGTCGGAGAACAGTTGCTGGAGTCGCGTATGAAAGGCTCGGTTGTGCAGGTCGCGATGCCGTTCGACGATGACGGTTCGCGCCGAGTGGACTTGGTGTTGTGCCAGGTGATACACCAGATTGTCCGGAAGCGGTCGGCCACAACCAGCGAAGCAGGCGAGGGCCAAATTGAGTATTTCGTCGGTCCACTGAGAGACACCAACCGCCTGTTCGACAGTGCGGTACGGGACCGATTGCCCCTTCCGGCTCAGCCAAATTGTGGTCCAGAGCAGACCCTGCGCGTAGCGTTGGAAGGAGGCCGAGTGACCATAGATCGAAAGCAGCCTCAGAAGTTCCTCCGCGATTGCCCGGTGGTCGGCCCCCTCCATGAGAACACGCCGTTCCAGGCCGTAGAAATACAGGAAGACATATCCAATTTCCGTCTGAGGGTCACAGCGCCCCTGCAGAAGCCACTCGATGTACCTCGATCTCTGGGCGGGGGATGCCCCGCGATAACTGGGCCAGTAGGGAAGACGCTCGGCTGATGATCCAGACCGCGCGACTGGCAACCCCGATTCAATCAGGGAGGCATCGGGCGCGTCCGGCACAACTCCCTTGCAGACATAGAGGAGCGGCGAGTCGACTGTCCCGCGATCCAGCTTAAGTCGGGAGCCCGGTCCATAGAAGTTGGCGGTCGCGGCCGACCGGGGCTTCCATAACCGAGTCATCGAGTTCCACAATCCCGACTTTTCAACCTCCGTTGACGATTCGGCGGATTTCGGCTGTCTCAAATTGAGTTCAACGAGGGGATCCATACGTGCTTCTCAACAGTCGCCCGACGGGACATCACAGCACCTGATGGTACTGCCTTGAGGACTGATCGGAAACCGCAAGGCCGGTTGGGAGACGAAATGGCAGGAAGTGGTCTGTTTTGGCCTGATGATTCGGTCAATCCAGCCTGCGGCCCTCCAATAACGGAGAGGTCTCGGTAATCCGATCGGGAGCGGGGGAGGAGTAGATAGGCTTGACCGGGGGGTTGGAGTGCGCGGCGGGTGACGGGTGGTGGACCGTGGGGCGCAAGACCGTTTGGGGAATCGATCGTCGAGTCCCGGATGGAACCGAAATCGGCCCGGCACATCAGAATACGCTCGGGGTCGGAACAATTCTGAAGGACTTGCAGATCCTGGCCCGGGGTTGTTACGGAACGTGGCCACCCCGGATTATGGGCTCCAGACAGGACTCAATCCTGTAGGGATTGCACATGCCGGAGGTGGGATGGTTGCGCGGGGCGGCCGATTACGTAGGGCCCGCAGTGTGGACCGGACTACGACGTACGTCCACGACGGGGATCATTTTCACCAACCGGGTCGAAACCAAATCCCCATATGCATTCCCTTCAGGAATGATTCGGCCGGGGGGTTGGTGCGCATGGCGGATGGCGGATGGCGGATGGCGGATGGCGGATGGCGGATGGCGAATGGCGGATGGCGAATGGCGGATGGCGGATGGCGGATGGCGAATGGC
>JBKCTR010000792.1:0-4117 GCA_046318755.1 Planctomycetaceae bacterium | reverse complement strand
GACCCACCCGACTTCGGCCCTTGGTGACGGTCCGGCGGCCGAGGGGGATGGTCGACAGGGGGATTGGATTTGTATTCAATTGAATTTGAGCTGAGTCTGAAAAGTCTCCACCCATGACCCGGCGGTTCGCCGAGGGATTCTGCATGAGCGCGCCCGGTCGTGTGATTGCCGTGGGAGATGTGCATGGCTGCCTGCATGCTCTCGAGTGCCTGCTGGGCTCGATTGCCCCCCGCCCGGAAGACTGCCTGGTCTTTCTGGGAGACCTGATTGACAACGGTCGGGATTCGGCC
The DNA here is from genome assembly GCA_046318755.1 of Planctomycetaceae bacterium. Taxonomy (GTDB): domain Bacteria; phylum Planctomycetota; class Planctomycetia; order Planctomycetales; family Planctomycetaceae; genus UBA10511. Next base: position 3,827 of record JBKCTR010000792.1, on the reverse strand, counting down.
GCGGTTCTGGACCTCGTGCTCGAGCTGCGGCGGCACTGCCAGGTGGTGATGATTCGGGGGAATCATGAAGAACTGCTACTGGCGGTGCACGAGGGAGAAGCGGCCTTGCGATATTGGGAGGAACTGGGGGGAATCAACACGCTGAACTCCTATCGGTTTGGAGCGGGGATCGACGAGATTCCCGTGGAGCACTGGGTGCTGTTGTTCGACCAGCTCCAGTACTTCGAGACCGAGCAGTTCATCTTCACCCATGCCAGTTACGTGCCCGACCTGCCGCTGGTCGACCATGTGGAGCACGAACTGCGTTGGGCTCTGTTCGAGCCCGAGAACCTGCGCCCGCATCATTCGGGCAAGACCGTGATTGTGGGCCACACCGAGCAACGGAATGGGGAGATTCTTGATCTGGGGTTCGCCATCTGCATCGACACCGCCTGTTGGAAGCATGGCTGGCTGACGGCGTTGGAGGTTCACACCCGGCAGGTCTGGCAGGCCAGCCGCTGGGGAACGCTGCGGAGCGATGGAGAACCGGTCTTGCGCGAACGGTTGGTGTCGGCGGTGGACCGGGGCCTGGTGGTGTCTGCCGACACCAGAACCACCAGCGGCGATCGGGTCCCTTGAGCCTCACTCCGGTTCCTCTGACTGGTGTCGGCTGGCGACATCCGGGGGTGCCGAGGCTGGCATCAGGGGGTGGGAGCGAAGGAATCGAGGCCGGCGCTGCGCGTCGGGAGGATGGCGAACCGCTGATCGAGCCGGCTCATCTGGAAGACCTGCCGCACGATGGGCTGCAATTCACACAGCTTGAGTTCCGTACCGCTCGCGGCCATCTTCTGTTTCCATTGCACGAGCCGCCCGAGAAATGCGCTGGAAACCGCCTGGAGCGCGGCACAATCGAGCAGGATCCCCCGTCCGGGATGGCTGGTCACCAGTTGGTCGATGGACCGTTCCAGTTCCTGCAACTGGTCGAGGCTCAGAATGCGGGCCTGGTCGATCCGAATCACCTGACAGTGGGGGGAGACTCCCGAATCAATCGACATGGGTGACCTGAGCCTGGTGCGGTCTTGTGGAGGGGTGACAACCGGTCGGCCGTGGCGGCAACGGGAGACGTTTGGTTGAATCGCAGGGACGTCCCGAAACAACTTGGCAAAGTGACTGCTGCGGGGCATCTCACGAATCGGCAAGGCGTGCGGCGGCGGTCTCGAGATCCGGTTCGATTTCAAACTTTTTCGACAACCGCGTCACGTCGAAGAGTTCCTGCAAGGAGGGCCCGAGTCCGACAAGTTTCAGTCTCCCCTGACACTTCTGAACCAGGGTCCGCCAGCCAATCAATTTCGCCAGGAAATCACTGGAAACCGCCTTCACAACCGAGAGGTCGAGCACGACTTTGGCTCCCGGATGGGCCGACAGCCAAGCAGACACATCCCGGTCGATTCCGATGATCCGATCGGCCGCCAGCAGGCGGGCATCGCAGAAGCGAACGACCGTGATTGAGTCACGTGGCTGCAGTTCAAAACCGGGGCCCGTTGAGGTCATGCATGCGGACTGACAGGGGGTGCGAAAGGGCCGCTGGGCAGAGCGGTATTGGCAGGGAACCTGGGCTTCCAGGCCGCGATCCTGTGACGGCTAGTCTGACCAAATCGGCAGACATTCGCCAGCCCCGGCAGGTGGGAAACGAAATGGAGGCGGCATGCCGCCTGGCGCGGACTGGATGGCAAGCGACGGAATCGAGACACTCATGAGAACTCATCCATCCAACGCCCCGGCCGACATTGTTGCCTGCCCGAGGGCTTCCTAATCTGTCACGTCCAGCGGCCCCAATCGAGGGGAGGGTTCCCCCGGAGCGGAGCATTGGGGTGGCAGCGAGAGTCTCGCCGCCCCGCTGAATTCGTGTCTTGAGACGCCGGAGAGGGTTGCACAATCCGCCTTGGGGACAAAGATGCTGTGGAGTGAAGTCGATCTGGTGTTGGTGGGCGGGGTGATCTGTGCCGTCTTCGTGCTGCATGGCCTGATCGAAGCCGCGGAAGTGGCGCTGTTGTCGGCGAATCGCCTGGCGCTGCGGGAACAGGCGCAGCGGGGGTCGGCTGGAGCGGCCCGAGCGCTGCAGATCGCCGACCAGCCGGGGCGCCTGTTGTCGACCGCCGCCACGCTGCGGAAGTTGTTGTCGAGCGTGGCCTCGGTCTATCTGGGATCCCAGTTGATCAGTGATCTGGAAACGATGCTCCAGGGGAGTCTGGGAGCCCGCTCGGCTCACTCCGTGGCCGTCCTCATGGTCTCGCTGGGTGTGACGGTGATTTCGCTGATGTTGGGAACATTGATTCCCAAACGGCTGGCGGTGAATTCACCCGAGACTGTTGCGCGGGTCCTGTCGTGGCCGATGGAATGGCTGCAACGGTTGGTTGGACCAGTTGCCAGCCTGATGACCCGCGTCACCAACCTGGTCGTCGGGCGGGCGGGGACAGATTCCAAACGGGCCCAGGCGACGTCGCTGCAACAGATCCGCTTTCTGATCGAACAGGGTGCGGCCGAGGGGGTGATCGACTCGGTCGAGCAACGGCTGGCAACCGAGGTGCTGGGGCTTGGGGAGAGTTCGGTGCGGACGATCATGCGTCCCCGTTCGCTGATCCAGGCACTCGAATTGGAGGCGGCGGGCGACGAGTTGTGGCGCGACCTGCGGGAATATGGCCATTCCCGCGTCCCTGTCTATCAGGGAGATCTGGATCACATCGTGGGAGTTCTCGATCCCAAAGAGCTGCTGGGGATCGAGCCGCAGGTCACCCTGCGCGCGCTCCAGCCGCTGCTGAAGCCTCCGCTGTTCGTTCCCGACAACACCCGCATCGATCAACTGCTGGTCCAGTTTCGTGAGAAACACGACACGCTCGCAGTGGTCGTCGACGAATTCGGGGCGACCCGCGGCGTGGTGACGCTGGGGAATGTGCTCGATGTGTTGGTGGGTGATCTGCTGGAGGAAAACCGGCTGCGGGCCGAGCAGATGTTTGTCGTCCGCCAGGAAGGACAATGGCTGGTGGATGGCGGTTGTCCCCTTCCAGAGCTCTTCCAGAAAATGGGGGCGTCGGAACTGAAGGCTCGGGCCCACTCCCAGGTCAAGACCCTGGGGGGCCTGCTGTTGCATGAGCTGGGCCGCCTGCCCGAGCTGGGGGAATCAGTCAGTTGGCAGGGCTGGAATTTCGAAGTGCTGGACCTCGACGGCCGCCGCATCGACCGGGTGCTGGTCAGTCGAACCTCGCGTCCCTGATTGGCGGCGGGAGCCTGCTGTGCGGCCGGCGACACATCAAGCCAGAATTTCGTGAATCACCCGGCCGTGGTCGATGTCGAGACGTCGCCGGCCGGGCACCTCCAGACGCCGGCCATTCAGCCCCAAGAGATGCAGCACCGTGGCGTGCAGGTCGGTGACGTAGTGCCCTTCTCCCAGAGCGTGGTAGCCGAGTTCGTCGGTGGCTCCGTGCACATGGCCCGCCTTGAGCCCCGCACCCGCCATCCAGATGGTGAACCCATTGGGGTGGTGATCGCGGCCATCCTGCCCCCCGGCACGCTGCTCCAGGCCCGGAGTGCGCCCAAACTCGGTGCAGAACACCACGACGGTGTCTTCCAGCAGGCCTCGTTGCTTGAGATCGTGGATCAGCCCGGCGACTGGTTTGTCGACCGAGGCACACAGCCGGGTATGATTGTCTTTGAGCTTCTGGTGTGAATCCCACACGCCATACGCCGAGGGGAAGACCTGCACGAACCGCACACCCCGTTCGACCAGACGTCGCGCCGCGAGCAGCCGTTGCCCAGCGACCTTGGTGGCGTCGTTGTCGATTCCATACATC
>JBKCTR010000791.1:0-4591 GCA_046318755.1 Planctomycetaceae bacterium | reverse complement strand
GCCCCAGTTCGCGGAGATGCAGCATCACTTCGGGAACACCCCCCGCGAGGAAGAACCGCACGGTGGGGTGTCCTACCGGTCCATTGGGCAGGACATCGACCAGGCGGGGGACTTGCCGATTGAGGCGGTTCCAGTCCTCGGCGGTTGGCCGCCGCAAACCGGCCGCGAAGGCAATGGCCGGGATATGCAGCAGCAGATTGGTCGAGCCACCCACGGCCGCATGCACCATCATGGCGTTGTGCAGGCTGTGTTCGGTGAGGATGTCGCGCATGGTCAGGCCAGCCTCGTGGAGCCGAGCGACGGCCAAGGCGGCCCGTCGGGCGGAATCGAGCCAGATCGCCTGGCCCGAGGGGGCCAGTGCGGTGTGCGGCAGGGCCATGCCCAACGCCTCGGCCACAACCTGAGACGTCGCGGCCGTGCCGAGAAACTGACAGCCCCCCCCGGGGCTGCCACAGGCGTGGCAGCCCGCCTCGGCGGCCTCATCGAGGGTGATCTCGCCATGGGCGAACCGGGCCCCAATCGATTGGACTTTCCCGGCATCTTCGCCCACCGAGGGGGGCAGGGTGACTCCCCCGGGAACCAGTACCGAGGGAAGTTGAGACATTCCGGCCAGGGCCATCATCATGGCGGGAAGTCCCTTGTCGCACGTCGCCACACCCACCACCCCCTTCCGTTGAGGCAAGGAGCGAATGAGGCGACGGAAGACCATCGCGGCATCGTTCCGGTAGGGGAGGGAGTCCATCATGCCGGTGGTTCCCTGGGTTCGTCCGTCACAGGGATCACTGACGTACCCGGCGAACGGAACGCACTCCAGCCGCTTGAACTCTTCCGCGGCTGCCCGCATCAGCAACCCGACCTCCCAGTGTCCCGTGTGGTAGCCGAGGGCGATGGGGCGGCCATCTTCCGAGCGGATCCCCCCCTGGGTGCTGAGGATGAGGTACTGCGGCCGCAGCAATTCGTGCGGTTCCCAACCCATTCCGGCATTCTGCGTCATGCCGAACAGGTCACCACTGGGGCTGTCGAGCAGCATCTGCTCGGTGAAGGGGAGTTTGCCGACAGGACCGGGGCCGTGCGTGTGGATGCGGAACAATCCAGGATCGGCGGAATCGAGGCGGTCACCGGGCAGAGTCGGCATGGAAGGGGGGGGGGCTCGCGGGAAGGGGGGGCGAATTGTCAGCCCGGAATGATCCGGGCTGATCCCACGAACGGCAAGGGTCCCGGGGGCGGGCCGGTCGAATTCCGGTATCTCATGGGATACGATTTCGTAGTCAAAGTCCGTGTCGCGCCGTCGCGGAGGCTGCCCCCGAGACGCCCTTCCTCCCGCAGATCGCCCCCCATGTTTGCTGCCCCCAACTCCATGCCCGAAACCCGGCTTCCGACTTTGGACACCGAATTTGATCTGCTTGTGATTGGGTCTGGCCCGGGGGGCGAGGGGGCCGCCATGCAGGCCACCAAGGGGAGACAACGCGTCGCGATTGTCGAGCAGTATCCCTTGATTGGGGGGGCCTGCACCCACTCGGGGACGATTCCCAGCAAGGCGCTGCGGTTCGCCATTTTCCAGGTGACGGAAGCGTCACGGAACCGACTGTTCCGGGAAGCGGGAATCCGGCCGAGGTTTGCGTTCGGCGATCTGCGACGCTCGGCCGAGTCGGTCATCTCGCAACAGGTCGAAGTGCGGAAGACGCACTACGATCGGAATGAGGTGCCGATCTTTCAGGGCCGGGCCCGCCTGCGGGACCCCCATACGGTGGAAGTGGAGCACGAATCGGGAGCCCGCCGTGTCTTGACGGCGCGGTCCCTGATTCTGGCGGTCGGTGCCCGACCCTACCGTCCCGCCGACATCGATTTCACCAATCCCCGGATCTTCGACAGCGACACGATTTTGCGGCTGGAGGAGACGCCCCATTCGATTACGATCTATGGGGCGGGGATCATCGGTTGTGAATATGCCTCGATGTTCCGCAACCTGGGCTGCAAGGTGAATCTGGTCAACACCCGCTCGAAACTGCTGGAATTTCTGGATGATGAGATCACCGATGCTCTCGCCTACCACCTGCGGGAGCAGGGAATTCTGATTCGTCACAATGAAGAGTATCAGGCCATCCAGGGGCAGTCCGACGGAGTGGTGGTCTCGCTGAAGTCGGGCAAGCAAATCAAGAGCGATGTCGTGCTGTGGGCGAATGGACGCACGGGGAACAGTGATCGCGTGGGGGTGGAAGCGGTCGGGCTCACTCCCGATGGGCGGGGTTACCTGGCGGTCAATCAGGATTTCCAGACCGCGGTTCCCAATATCTACGCGGTGGGTGATGTGATTGGCATTCCCTCACTGGCAAGCGCCGCCTATGTGCAGGGGCGGTACGCGGCCCTGCACGTGGCGGGTGAGCAGCCCCCCCGCATGATGGTCCGGCAGATTCCGACGGGCATTTACACCAGTCCCGAGATCAGTTCTCTGGGCCGGACCGAACGGGAATTGACCGCCGAAAAGATTCCCTACGAAGTGGGCCACGCCTTGTTCCGCCATCTGGCGCGTGCCCAGATCACGGGGCGGACCGCAGGGATGCTGAAACTGCTGTTTCATCGGGAAACCCTGGAGATTCTGGGCATTCACTGCTTCGGAGCCAATGCCTCGGAGATCATCCACATTGGTCAGGCGGTGATGATGCAGCCCGCTCCGCACAACAATCTGATGTACTTCATCAACACCACATTCAATTATCCGACGATGGCGGAAGCCTACCGGGTGGCGGCGCTGAATGGCTACAACCGGGTGTTCTGAAAGCCCCGCCTGGTGACAGGCTGGCCCCGGTTCCCGCCGGCCCCGTTTTTCCTGGGGTTGCGTCTGGGCTGGGGACTGCTCGGGAGTTGGGTTGTGGTGTTTGAGATTCGAGTTGGGTGGAATTGATGGGAACTCGTGAGTCGCCTGTCCCGCTGCCGGTGGATGATGTGCTGCCGGAACTGCTGCGGCAGTTGCAGGGAAATGGCTGCGTGGTGCTGCAGGCCCCGACGGGATCGGGCAAGACGACCCGGGTGGCCTCGGCCATTCTCTCGGCGGGATTGGGCGATCTCGCCGATCAGCCGGGGCGCGGCCAGATTGTGATGCTCGAACCCCGGCGGGTCGCGGCCCGGGCGGCCGCCCGACGGATCGCCTGGGAGCGCGGGAGTGCTCTGGGAGGCGAAGTGGGTTACCAGGTGCGTTTCGATGCGCGGCTGGGGCCCGAAACACGCCTCCGCATTGTGACCGACGGGGTGTTGCTGCGGCTGTTGCAGGATGATCCGTTTCTCGAGCCGGTCTCGGTGGTGGTGTTCGATGAGTTCCACGAGCGCGGTTTGAACGTCGACCTGGCCCTGGGCATGGTTCGCCGCATCCAGCAGACGGTGCGGCCCGATCTGAAGATCGTGGTGATGTCGGCCACACTGGCCCCCCAGCCAATCGCCGAGTATCTGGGGAACTGCCCCATCGTGGTCGCGCAGGGAAGCCTGTATCCGGTCGAAGTGGAGTACCTCGGCAAGCCGGGTCAGATGTTGCCGATCTTCTCTTCCGAAGGGGAGGACTTGCTGGTCCGTGCCGTCCAGCGAGCGGTCCGGGAGACCCCCGGGGGAGTCTTGGTGTTCCTGCCGGGGGTGGGTGAGATCCGTCGGATGACGCGGGCCCTCGAATCGTGGGCGGGCATGGCCGATCTGATGTTGTTGCCGCTCTATGGAGATTTGCCCGCCGAGCAGCAGGACCGGGTGTTGGCCCCGCAACCGCAGCGCAAGCTGATTCTGGCCACCAACGTCGCCGAGACCTCGCTGACGATTGACGATGTGACGGCCGTGGTCGATTCGGGACTGGCCCGAGTGCTGCATTACGATGAACATGTGGGAATGGATCGGCTGGATCTGGTGCGGATCTCGCGGGCCTCGGCCGATCAACGCAAGGGGCGGGCGGGCCGCACTGCTCCCGGACGGTGTTATCGCTTGTGGAGCGAGCGCGATCACCGATCTCAGCCGGAATTCGAAACACCGGAAGTGGCCCGTGTCGATTTGGCCGGGCCCGTGCTGCAACTGCGGGTGTTCGGCGAGCACGATGTGGACGCGTTTCCGTGGTTTGAATCTCCGCGGATGACATCGATCGTGGCCGCCCAACGATTGCTGGAGCGACTGGGGGCCCTGCAGAACGATCAGGTGACAGCCCTCGGGCGGCTGTTGTCCCGGTTGCCGGTGCATCCCCGGGTGGCCCGTTTGTTGATCGAGGGAAAACGCCTGGGGTGTGTGCGGTATGCCGCCCTCGCGGCGGCGATGCTGTCGGAACGGGATCCGCTGCGCTCGGGACCGCCGCAGCATGGTTCGCGCAAAGTCCGACAGCGCGCGGGGGTCACCGAGTCGGATCTGGCCGATCGGATTCACGCCCTGCTGCAGGTCGCCGCGACCGGCTCCGAACGGACGGAATACGGCGAAGTGCACGGGGGCGGAGCCCGATTCATTCTGCAGGCCGCGAATCAACTACTGGGCCTGTGGGCGGGGAGTCCCGGGCGCGCGCCCCCATCCGGCTGCGAGCCGGTGGACGACGTAGGCGTGCTGGTGCAGCCGGCGGGGGTGGCGGCCGGGCCCG
>JBKCTR010000790.1:0-2120 GCA_046318755.1 Planctomycetaceae bacterium | reverse complement strand
GCTGGTGCCGATGGCCCGCAGCACCTGCGGCAAGTCGCTCCGCAGGCCCGCCAGGCTGTTGAACACCAGCACTCCGGGAAGAGTCAGCAGCGTGCTGACCAAGAGCAGCAGGGGGACCTTGATCGCCGCGAAGACCGGCTGCCACAGCCGGTCGGGGGCGAGGCCGCCAAACGTCCCCAGCGCCAGACCGTAAATCACCCCACCGGCCACAATCGCCGCCAGTTCATGCCGCCAGGTGATGGAACCAGCGGCCCGGTCTGGGAGGGCCTGGGGGGGCGGCAAGCCCGGGTTGGGGTGCAGCAGTTGGCGAAGGATCGGGCCGAGGTGCAGGGGCATGGGTCACCCGAACAGGCTGGTCAGCACGTTCCAGAATGCCTGCAGGAAGTTTCCTTCTCCGGGCGGGTGGAACCAGAGGAATTCTCCCTGCGGATTGCCGACCAGGGGCCCCAGAATCCAGGTCATCTGCAGGCCGACCCCCACAAAGATGCACAACCATGTCCGCAGCACTCCGCGGACCTTCGCACCTGGCGAGGAAAGTTCGTTCCCGCTCCGCGCGGAAGATGGGGCCGCTGACCGAGCGACAGCCGAGCGGCGGGCCGGGGCCGCAGGGGGGGCGCCAGTCGGGGGAGAGTTCTCCACCGCCGTGGAGGGCCCGGTGGTCGTTGGTGGGGGGGCCCCATGTCCGGCGGTGGGGATGGGTTCCGCCGGGAGTTGGGGCGGTCCCGCGTCGGGCGGGCTGGTCGCCGGGGTGTCTTCGAACTGCAGTTCGCTGGGGGGACCCGGCTCGGACCGCCCGGCACCAGCACTGGCCGCAGTAATGGATTCTTCCGCCAACAACAGGCCGTGGAGGGTCTGGGCCAGGAACGACCGACCCCAGGCGGCCGCGATGAGCACATTGAGCCCGTTGAGCAGCACCATGAAGGGATGACTGCGGGTGCTGAGGGTGAAGAAGACCAGAATGGGAGCCAGCGACGCGAGGACCACGATCATGACCCCCAGGCTGACGACGAACATGTTGAGCAGCGTGCGGGTCGACAGTCGCGAGCCGACCAGAATGTTGAACACACACAACGAAGGAAAGGTCACCAGCAGGGTGAACAGAAACAGGCAGGGAACCTTGATCAGGTTGATGACGAGTTGCGGCTGACCGAGATGCAGGGTGCCGAACAGCCCCATCGCCGCCCCATACAACGCGGCCAAGAGCACCAGGACCGGCACAATCTGGCGGAGGGGAATATCGAGCTGACCGGTTTTCAACTCGGACAGGCGGGTGGCATCCCCCCGCAAAATGCGGTCGAGCGCACGCAACGCGGAGACAAACATCGGAAATCCTCGAGAAACAGAGAGAGATGGAACAGCTTTGCGATACAGAGCCTATCGGCAAATAGAACACTTTGCAATACAGAGTCGTGAGATCGGGCAGGTGAGGCTCAGGCTTGGCAGCCCAAAAGACCAACACTCGACGTCCAAACCTGGCAGACCAACGGCGGTGGCGGGCTTGCCCGGCAAACCGCGATCACGCCGGGTTCTTGGCTGGGCGGGCGATGACTGAGGGAATAAACGGGTGCAAGAGCCCAGTATTCAGCGCCCACAACAGCCGCATCTGGGGGAAGGGGGGGGAATGTGCCGGGAAATGCAACGGCACCCGACTATTTCAGTTCTATCAGTTCCCCTCGCTTCTCCTTGGCCCGCTGTCGCTGCAACTCGGCATTCTGTTGCTCCACGTCACGGAGCACCTGCTCGGCTTGTCGAATTGTCTGCCGACTTTTGTCCAGTACTTCGTCCGTGGTGGGGCCGGGGGGAGACCGCAGCAAGTACGCCCACGCCAAACTGGCAACGCACAGGATCGGGATGAGGACCCAGACAAGAGATTGAACGCGCTGCCGCATGGCGTGCTCCCTCTGAACCAAGATTTGCGTGATGACCGTGGCCGGTCGAACAGCGCGTTCAGACCCCACGACCACAGGCTGTTCATCTTACTCAGCCAAGACGCGGGTCGTGCCAACTTGCGATGAAGAAAAAGGCAGCAGGACGATGAACCAGATCGGGATGGGCAGGCCTCGTCATCCACAGGCTGAACCACGGGACCATGCGGGATCGGCGACCTCCCGCTGAACCTT
>JBKCTR010000789.1:0-3149 GCA_046318755.1 Planctomycetaceae bacterium | reverse complement strand
CACTGCGATCCCCGTCCCACCTCGCGTTGTGAGTGTACTGTGGGCACCCCGCGTTGGGGATTGCTGGCGCGGGTTCCACCACGGTGCGGCTGGTCGTCGGCCCATCGGAACGAGCCCTCGAGAACCGATGGGCACCGTGCGCACCCGGCGCAGTAGCAGTAGGCGTGATTCGAGCCGCTTTGGTCCAAGGAATGGAATCTGCGCAGCTCGCACAGTCAGGTCCGTGACGTGCCGTCGTGAGGCCCCATCACTGCAGGATCACTGCAGGCCACCTCCCGTGTTGCCTCCGCCCCCTCCGCCACCGGGGTTTCCGCCAGTTCCCCCCCCGCCTGAACTCAGAAAAGAGAACGTGAAGACATCATTGATTGCTGAGAACAGCGGGGCCATCGAGAGACGGACATAGCGGCGGTCGGCCGAGACGATGCCAAACACGGTGTTCGAGATTCCCTCGGGCAGAATGGTGATGACAGGTTGATAACCAGCCTGTCCGGCGGCGAAGCGGCGATTGCGCGCATTCAACCGATCTCGGGCAGCCCGCTCTTCACCCCGCTGACCACGGGCCTCCCCCCCTGCCCCGGAGGGGCGTTCCTCGCGCCGCAACAGGGGGACCCAACCCATTTCTCTGAGCCGCCCCTGATTGAGCGAGACCCGCACAACCTGATCTTCCGGAGTCAGTTCGATGGTCTGCCGGTCTTCGACCTCGCGGGGGGTTCCCTGGTACCGCACGATTCGCAGAGTGGCCCGCTTCCCCACGACATTGCCCGAGTTGTACCGCACAAAGATGCGATACTCACCGGGGAGTCCCCGGGGACAGACATAGCGGTCCAGACAGTCGGCGGGAACCGCCCCATGGCCATCGGCCGCCAGGATTCCCCCTCCCACTGTCTGGGGTTGGTCGAACCAGCAGATCGTGCCCCCCGGTTCCTGAACAATCAGGTCCAGATCCGCCCTGCCATTCCACATGAGTTCGACGAACAAATCCCGGCTGCGGGCGAGCCGAACCGCCTTGGCGAGACGTTCGGCCTCGTCTGTGCGTCCGGCGTCGCGGAGCCGGCCTTCGAGAGCATCAGTTGTGGCGAGAGCGTCCTGATGAAGCTTTTCGTAACCCTTGTCCCAGGCACGCTGCAAAATGCCCGTGATGGCCCAAATGGCACCATCGACATTGTCGGTTTCGCCCGCCAACTTGATGCCCATCTTGAACGGTTCCGTCCGGGTCGGATCGGACAACCCGGCCTGGCGATACAGTTCGAGCGCCTTGTCCTTGGCGCCATAACGGGTCAGAAACGCCGCGGTCAGCATCAAATTGGCAGGATCGCTTTGACTGTCGATCATCGAGAGCAGCACCCGGCGGACCTCGGCCTCGGGGCGGCCCAACTGCTCCATTTCCAGGGCCAACACGGTGTACATCCAAGGTTGACCGAACCCATTGCGAAGCGCGGCTTCCAAACAGGCGACCAGACCTGATGTCTGACGCGCCTTCTGCAGTTTCAACACCACATCAGCCACCTCGCCAGCGGTGGGGGAATGGTTGCTGAAGTACTCTTCCCAGGCGTCCTCAGGCGACAGTTGGTCGTTGGGATTCAGTGGAATGGGGGTCGAACGACGGGACGGCCTGCGGCGAACTTCGCCTTGGGCAGGCTCGGCGGGTTCTTGCGGGGGACGATCTGATTCGCGAAGTTCCTCCTGGAACAAAAAAGCCACGGCGAAGTCGATCCCGGGGGAACAACTACGCCGTGGCAAACTCTGTGCGAGAGACTTCAGGCAATCTGCCGGAATCCCGCAGACTTCCTCATTTAACGGATGGTCAGCGGTTTTTTTTTCAGGGGAAGCGGGCTGAATTCACCGGGGGGCAAGACGGAATCGACGGAGAACATCCCTCCGCCCATGCCGCCGCCCATCCCACCCATGCCGCCGCCCATTCCACCACCCATGCCACCACCCATGCCACCCCCCATACCGCCACCGCCCATGCCACCGCCGATGCCACCCATGCCGCCACCGAAGCCACCGCCACCGGAGCTTTGGAGCATCATGGGAGGAATGACAAGGTCACCGACCGGATAGACGCGGGGCTTGATGCTCCCTTCGTCTTCGGCAGCCGCGGTCGTGGTGATCTTCATGACTTCATCCTCGATGAGCCAAGTCAGATCCTTCCCGTTGAGCAGCAGCTTGAGGATGCTGCGGAGCGTGACCCCGTTGAGCTGCAGGGTGATATTCTCTTCGTTGAGGTCAGCACTGCTGCCCCCCTCATCAATCGCATTCTGATCGATCACGATGTCGATGCCCCGCGCTTTGGCGAGGTAGTCGATGCAGTCTTTCAGAGACTGGTCGGTGAAGTTGACATCGGTCGGCTGATTCAGAGCCTCACGCAACTTCTCTTCTTTGGGGCTGTACTTGGTGAGATCCACCGACGCCCACTTCTTGCGCCGCTGCGTCAAGGCCTGCCACACCTCCGGGGGAGGATAGAGCAAGGGAGGTTCATCAGGGAACGGCACATGAGCTTTCTCGACCAGATACAGGGCCTCCAGGAACTTGTCGCTCCGGAGCAATCGCAGCCGCATGATCCTATCGAGCTGGTTCGCGGCCTCGGTCACAAAGATCGACTGCCATGACACCCCATTGTAGGGAGCGACCTCGATGGTGGTCCGGGCGACGAGTTCCGCCTGCTCAAACGCCTGCTCATTGCCCGTGTTCCCTTCATTCATCAGGGCCCGGACCTTTTCAATCAGGCTGGTGAGACGTTCGTCACGCAACACCAGTTGATCAGCGGTCAGTCGCTGCGCCTCCAGCTGGGCCTGTCTCTCAAGAGCAGTGATCCGCTGTAGCTCAACCTTCTGCTGCAGAGTGGTCAATTCATCGATCTTCTGCTGAATCCGGAGTCGATTGGACTCCCGGTCATTCGCGTCGATGTCGGTCGACGCATTGATGGAGGTCAGCAGACGCTTCAGGTTCTTCAAACCATCTTCTGGATTCGCCTTCTTCGTGCGGTCGATTTCCTTGATGGTGTTTTTGACCAGCGTGTTCAGCTGCTGGCCGCGAATGCGCTTCGCCTCCACCTCTTCGTCAACCAGATCCCCCTCACGGGCGGTTCCCTCCACCCCCCCGCCACTGATGGAACCCTGGGGATACTCGATGGGCAGTCCGGGAAC
>JBKCTR010000788.1:0-1705 GCA_046318755.1 Planctomycetaceae bacterium | reverse complement strand
TTTTTGACCTGGGCATGCTGCACCTTCCAGCCCGTCAGGTCATGCCCGTTGAACAGCTCCACGGGCTGCCCCCACCGGGGCCCGGCGGTCCGTTTGAGATCGGGGGCGCGGCGACCGGTCCAGCGCAGAACCTCTCCCTTGTCTCCCGTCACAGTCCCCGAGAGGGTGTCCCCCTCCAGTTTCCCTTCCACCACCACGTCGGTCTTGCGACTCTCCCATTGGGGGGGAACCACAAACCGGAAGACTGGCCCGTTCCCCTCGAACCGGGCCACGGGACGGGCGCTGCCGAACTGCCCCACGTACGCCCCAACCAGCGTGTTCCGCCCCGAGAGTTTCACTTCGATCCAGGAGGGGTAGGCTCCGTCCGGGCCCGCGACCGTCAGGTCCCACCGGCCCAACAGGGCCCGCGAAGGGGAGGGGGGTTGTTCGTCAGCGGCATTCACGTGAGACGCTCCTCCCACCACCACCAGAGATCCCAGAATCAGAACCATTCCCAGCGAACCACGCATCACACCACCTCGGCAAGAAATTCCCCTGAACACCCGGCGATTGGACAGCCAAGCCCAATGCCACCGATCGCCGTATCCCAATCTTCACTTCCGCCCGGCACTCCACTGGCCGCAACGCCCCGATTCATTCGGGGTAGAGTTTCACAACCACTTTCCCCTCCGCCGTGATCCAGCCACGCCACAGGCTGTCGCTGTTGGTGGCGGCGGCGAAGCGCCCCTCCCGATCCAGGGCGATACAGCCCCCTTCCCCTTTCACGGGCTTGAGTTTTCCGTTGATCACCGTGTCGACCGCCTGGCGCACACTGGCTTGGCGATACTCGATCTGGGCCGAGATGTCGCTGGCCACCTGCCAACGGATGAAGAATTCGCCGTGACCGGTGCACGAGACGGCGCAGGTCCGGTCGTCGGCGAACGTCCCCGCTCCAATAATGGGGGAATCCCCCACGCGGCCATAGCGTTTGTAGCTCATCCCGCCGGTCGAAGTTCCCGCTGCGAGATGTCCTTCCCGGTCGCGGGCGACCGCCCCCACAGTGCTCCAGTGCCGTCCCGGATCCGTCCCGGGGACGAATCCCGAGGGATCGAGCCGCGATTGTGGCTGCGTCGCTTCCTTTCGCCGCCGTTCCTCCAGCTCTTTCCAGCGGCGTTCCGTGCGGAAGTAGGAGGGATCAACCATCTCCAGCCCGGCCGCCTGGGAGAATTCTTCGGCCCCCTTGCTGACCAGCAGCACGTGCCGGGTCTTTTCCATAACAGCCCGGGCAGCGCGGATGGGGTTTTTGACGGTCGTGACGCCGGCAACCGCCCCCGCTTTCCGGTCGCGGCCATCCATGATGGAGGCGTCCAGTTCATTCCGGCCGTCACTCGTGAAGACGGCTCCCTTCCCGGCGTTGAACTGGGGGTCGTCTTCCAGGATCCGAATGGCGGCTTCGACCGCATCCAGGGCCGAGCCCTGTTTCTCAACCAGCACTTGCTGGCCCGCCCGCAGCGCTTTTTCAATCCCGGCGATAACCGCCCGCTCTTCGTCTTTGGTGAGCACCCCCGGGGATTCGCCCAGGCCTCCGTGCACGGCGAGGACCACATTGGGAATAGGGCCGTCGTTGCCCACGGCAGGGGAGGCAGTGAGGGAGAGCATCAGAATCCAGAACCAGCGGCTCGGGGACATGCGTTGGTTCCCAGGGAAAAGGGGAACAAAGGTCAAT
>JBKCTR010000787.1:0-4109 GCA_046318755.1 Planctomycetaceae bacterium | reverse complement strand
CCCCCCCGGCCTCCCCCGCCCCGGCCCCCGACCCGCCGCGGCCCGCCCCCGACCCCGGGGGGGCGGGCCCGAGGGGGTCCGCCCCCGGGGGGGGCGGGCGGGGCGGAACGGTGGTGGGGGAATCGGACCCCCTGGGGGGCGAGCCGAAGTCCGATCGCCAGACCCCGGAAAACATGGCGGCCACGATCTATCACGCGCTAGGGCTGCCGCCGACCGTGACTTGGTCCGACCAACTGGATCGTCCGCACCAGGTGTATCACGCCGACCCAATCTGGGGACTGCTGTAGCCCTGTGACCGGCGTCTCAGCGCACGGAGCCCGAAGCGGGGCGCAGCCGGATGGCGCCGGCCAATCGACGGGCCTGGCGGACGAGTTCGCGCGGAACAGCACCGGGGCGATGCCCCTCGCGCAGGCGTGACTCTACGGGCGGCCGATGGAGTGGATTTCAAACCCGAGTTTCGTCACGTGGGCCGCGTCGATGATGTTGCGGCCATCGAACACGAACGCGGGGCGCTGCATGCCTGCGAGGACCCGGCTCATGTCGAGCGTGCGGAACTCATCCCATTCGGTCAAGACCGCGATGGCGTGAGTCTGATGGGCTGCGGTGTAGGCGTCTGGGGCAATCGTCACATGCTCCCGCAGCAGTTGCCGGTCTCGCTCGGACACCACCCCGTTCGAGTCTTTGAAGACCCCTTCGAGCGCCTCGCGGATCTGCCGCTCCGAGACCCGCGGGTCGTAGATGACCAGCCGGGCCCGCTCTTCCAGCAGATCGCGGCAGACCGAGATCGCCGCCGATTCGCGGGTGTCGTTCGTGTCTTTCTTGAACGCGAATCCCCAGATGGCGATGCGCTTGTCGGAGACGGTGTGGAACATCGTCCGGACGATGCGGGCCGAGAAACGCCGCTTCTGGTGGTCGTTCATCACCACCACCTGCTCCCAGTACTTCGCCACTTCGGAGAGTCCAAAGTGCTCGCACAGGTAGACCAGGTTGAGGATGTCCTTCTGGAAACACGATCCGCCGAACCCCACCGAGGCCTTCAGGAATTTGGGGCCGATGCGGGAGTCGGTGCCAATGGCCCGGGCCACCTCATCGACGTCGGCCCCCGTCGCCTCACACAGGGCCGAGATGGCGTTGATCGACGAGACCCGCTGCGCCAGAAAGGCGTTGGCCGTCAGCTTCGACAGTTCGCTGCTCCAGACATTGGTGGTCAGAATCTTCTCGCGGGGGATCCACCGGTTGTAGACCGAAACCAACTGCTCGACCGCGCGGGGAGATTCTCCCCCAATCAACACGCGGTCGGGGTTCAACAGGTCCTGAATGGCGGTCCCTTCGGCGAGGAACTCGGGATTGCTGAGCACATCGAAGGTGGCACCGGTGGCCGAACTCTGCAGGATCCGCGCGACCGCTTCGGCTGTCCGCACGGGGAGTGTCGACTTCTCGACCACCACCTTGTGCCCGCTCGAGCACTCCGCGATTCGCCGCGCGCACTTTTCGACGAATTCGAGGTTCGCCGCGCGCCCCGCCCCCACCCCGAAGGTCTTGGTGGGGGTGTTCACCGAGATGAAGATCAGGTTGGCGTCACGGATGGCCCCATCCACATCGGTCGAGAAGGTCAGATTGCGGCCGCGGGCCTCCTCGACCACCTGCTGCAGTCCCGGCTCGTACACCGGCAGATCGTCGGAATTCCACTGGGCGATGCGGGTGGGGTTCACATCCACCACATGCACCGGAATGTCGGGGCACTGTTTGGCGATCATCGCCATGGTGGGGCCGCCGACATACCCGGCGCCGATGCAGCAGATGCGGGTGGGAGGGTGCTGAGCGGAGACGGTCATCGAACAACATTCCGTGCCCCCGGTGGCGGCGGTGCCTTGGGGGTGAAAAGGGGACAGGGACAATCGGCCCGCCCGGTGCAAATCACAGACGGGTGCAAATCACAGACGGGTGCAATTCTTGGACAGTGCCGAGGGAGTCCGCAGGATCGTCGCTCGCGCCATTCCGTCGATGTGGGTCGGCCGACAGATTCGCGGCTGCCAGGTTCGGGCCGCCACACAGGGACTGCCGATCGGAGACTCGAGGAACCCCTAACCGTTCGACAGCAGGTTCCAACCCGAGCGAATCTCGGGGCTGAGCAGCCTGTCGGCGTCGGAGTCCTGAATGAACAGTTCGCGAGCGGGGTTCCACTTCAACGGACGGCGTAGACGATAGGCGATGTTCGCCAGGTGGCACAACGTCGCCGAACGGTGGCCGGTTTCGGCCGAACAAATCGCGGGGGTCCCCCCCCGAATCGCCTCCAGCCAGTTCTGGTGATGATTGCTCGACGCGGCGACGCGACGGGCGCTCTCGGGCAAAGGCTGGGCCAGCAGCCCTTCCGGACGGGTCGCGATGCCGCTGCGGCTCACCAAAATGACCCCCTCGGTTCCCTCGAAGACACAGTCGGCCTTCAGGTCCCCCTCGAATTCATTGTGGATGATCTCGACCCCATTCGCGTAGAGCATCCGCAGCCCGGCGACCTGGGCGGGGTTTTCCGGGGGGGTGATCAGCACCGGCCCGCTGGTGTCCATCTCGAGCGCCCATTGCGCAATGTCGAAGTGATGGGCACCCATGTCGGCCAGGGGGCCCCCGGCGTATTCCCAGTAATTGCGCCACGCCGGGTAGTGCCCATGCACCCCCTTGGGACACAGCACCTCATTGTAAGGCCGTTGCGGAGCCGGGCCCAGCCAGCGGTCCCAGTCGGTCCCCTCGGGAACCGGCTGCTCGGGCAGATCACAGGCGATGGAGGGAGCCCCCACGCCAATCCGCACCCGCTTCACCCGGCCAATCCGGCCGTTCCAGATCAGTTCGACCGCCCGGCGGAAGTGCCCGCCGAACTCACTGCGCTGCTGGCTGCCGGTCTGGAAGGCAATCTTCGCCTTCGCCACTTCGTTCACCAACTGACGCCCTTCAGCCACGTGGTGGGTCAGCGGTTTTTCGCAGTAGACATGTTTCCCCGCCCGTGCGGCCAGGATGGCCGGCTGCACGTGCCAATGATCGGGGGTGGCAATCACCACCGCGTCGAGACCCGGCTGGGCCAGCAGCTCGCGGAAGTCGTTGAACCCCTGCACCCCCCGGAAGTCTCCGCTTTTCTTCCGCTCGGCATAGCGTCCCTCGACCATCTCACGGGCGCTGTTGGTCCGCTCTTGAACCACATCGCAGACGGCGATGACCTCGACGTCATCACGCCCGAGGAAGGCCCCCAGGTGGTACCGGCCCATGGTTCCCACCCCGATGAACCCCAGGGTCAGGCGGTTGTTGGCCCCCGCCAAGGCGCGGGAAGAACGTGTGGTCCAGGCCAGCGAGGCGGCCGCCGCGGTCCGCAGAAAGTGACGACGAGTGCTCATGAAGAAACCGCCAGCGAGAAAGAGGGAATCGCCACGGCCTGCGGGCCGCGGCACCATCGATGCAGTCTAGCCGCCGTTCCGACCTGGCGGCATCTTGACGACATAAAAAAACCCGCGGCTCCCGTCACAAGACGGGAACCGCGGGTGGAAAGATCTGGGACGACACTGGAAAGCCTAAACGGGCTCCCACGATCCGTCGGCCAGTTGCCGCATGCCCGGGCCGGCGTCTCGGGGAGGTGTCCCATAGATCTTCAAACGGACTGTGCTCTCGGCAAACGTGCCAACCACATTGATGAACGACCACTCGGTCGAGGGCTCTTGCCCGTCTTCATCCTTCGTGGCCGGGAAGGCGTTCCATTGCAGGGCCTGAACCTTGGTGAACAGGCGCGAGAGGGCCAACAGATCGAACTGGAAGGCGACGGCCCGGGTCTGTCCATCGAATCGCCCCCCCAGCAACTCGGTTTGACCGAGGTACATGGAGATTTCCCAGCGGTCGGCTCCGGGGGTACATTCGAATCCCACGCGCCCCACGTCGACAAACGGCTCGAACAGTTCGGCCACTTGGTCAACAAACTCGGGGAGCCACAAGGGACCGCTGTTCCTGGCCGCGCGGTACTCGGGTGATTCGATCTTCCTGATCAGGTGCTGCAGGGCGAGATGCGAATGACTCACGTTGAACGCTGGCTCCAGAAACAGGTGTCGGTTCATGCGTTGCTGCCGTAAACAAGT
>JBKCTR010000786.1:0-3107 GCA_046318755.1 Planctomycetaceae bacterium | reverse complement strand
GTTCGGGGAGGACGATACAGTCCTCGACCCGACATCTCTCTCGGCAACCGAGTCGCGGCAAGCGCTCGCACACTGGGCTGCCAGACGGGCGACAAATCGGCGATTTCCGCCAAGACCGCGTCCGAATGCTCGACCGAAACCACGACGGAAACGGGCAGACCCTTGGGGGCCTTCCGCTGCCGGCACTGAGGCCCGTGGCAGGGGGCCGACTGCTCCGTCTTTCGAATCGCTCCCCAACCATCCGCCTGCATCGTCTGGGGAGAGAGGGCATGCTGCCCGTCCATCTCCATCATCATCGCGGCATGGCGATTGCCAATCAGCACATAGTCGCCGCACCTGGCCTCGGCCCGCCCTGACCCCAAACCCAAAAGACCCAACGCCAACAGTAGCCACAGCCAAGCTGGCTGAGTCCGCAGGCGGTTGGAGGTCGGTTGAATCATGGAAGAACGAAAAGGCCGTGGAGAGGTGTTAGAAGCCCGAGCAAAAAACGTGTGACCTGTGGGGAGTTCCGAATCTTTTGAGATTCGATTAACACCCCGCTGAGGACTACAACGGAGACCCTCAGAAAAATACGCAGTGAATCTGAGGATTGCAAAACAAAAAGACAGATTTTCTTCCTGAGACCTTGAAATTCGTGCAATTCCTGCACTTCGAGCCCTCATCAAGGGGATAGCCCCCCCCTCCTCAGCCCCCTCCGGGCCGTCCGTTGCCCCCAGCCTCCGCCTTCATCGGCCCGTGCTTCGACCGATCATCCCCGTTACAGTCGGGCCACCCAGCCGTTCCGCCTTTCCACTGGCCCTCCATCTCTCATGAAAATTGTTGCGCTCCAGACTCACACGTGCCAAGTCCCCATCGATCGTCGGGTCGGCCAAGTCGCCGAGACGAAAGGCTTTCGTTTTCATTCCCAGATCGTGTTGGTTGCCGTTCAGACCGATGTCGGCCTCACCGGTTGGGGTGAAGTCAATGGCTCTCCCGATTGGAGCGGCGAAACCCAGGCCGGTGCAAAGTCCCTGATTGAACAGCACTTCGCCCCCCGCCTGCTCGGAGAAGACCCCCGTCAGATTCGGCTGTGCCTCAAGAAACTCGAGAAAACCTGGGGAAACTCGTTCGCCAAGGCCGGGATCGAAATGGCCCTGTTCGACCTCCTCGGCAAGTCGCTGGGGGTCCCGGTTTACCAGCTTCTGGGGGGGGCTGTCCGTTCCCGGGTCATTCCCCTGCGATTCCCCATCATGCCCCTCCCGGCGGAACCTTCGGCCCAGGTGGCCCGGACATTGGTGGCCGAAGGATTCGGCACCATCAAGCTGAAAGTCGGACACGATTCGCTCGACTTCGATCTGCGAAGGATTGGAGCGGTGCGCGACGCGATCGGCCCGGGAATCCGTCTGACCGTGGACGCCAACGGGGGCTGGACCGAGAGCGAGGCCATTCGGGCGATTCCGGAACTCGATCGTTTGGGGGTGGCGTTTTTGGAACAGCCTGTGCATCGCGAAAACCTCGAGGGATTGGCTCGGGTTCGCCGTCGATCCACGCTGCCGATCATGGCGGACGAGGCGGTCTTCACCTCCAAGTCGGCCTGGCAATGCCTGAAACTGGGGGCCTGCGACATCCTGAGCGTGTACCCCGGGAAGCACGGCGGCCTGCTGCCCACCCTGGAGATTGTGGCGATGGCCGAGGCGGCGGGTGTGCAATGCGCCATCGGCAGCAATGTCGAGTGGGATCTGGCCTCGAGTGCCATGGCCCACCTGGCGGTCGCGCTCCCCAACATCACGGTCGAGCAGCACGCCGCCGACATCATTGGTCCTGTCTTCCACACCACCCGTTGCGTCACCACTTCGCTCTACACTGGCCGCGGGACCGTCGAACTTCCCGACGCCCCCGGTCTGGGGCTGACTCTCGACCCCCAGGTCATGGAAAAAAGCCAATCCATAAACTAATCTTGATTCATTCGGGTTTGGACGGCGGAACCGGGGGGAACTTCGGAATTCTCCCCATCCGGCCGTCCCGAAACCGACTTCTCACCTCGTGCTTGTCGAGTTTGCTCTCATGCCTCGGATGCAACGGCAAACCCTGCCACGCCTGACTGTGCTGTTGTTGGTGTGCTGTTTGGGGGGACGATTTGGACTGCGGGGGGCAAAGGCAGCCGAAGAGACTGCCGCAGCCACCGCGACCATTCAGTCCGTCGACTATCTCAAGCACATCAAGCCCATTCTCAAGGCGCGCTGCTATGCCTGCCACGGGGCGTTGGCTCAAAAAGCCGGGCTCCGGGTCGACACGGCGGAAATGCTGTTGAAAGGAGGCGACAGCGGGGCCGTGCTGACCGCTGGAGATCCTTATGGCAGCGAATTGATCCGGCGGCTGCGTGCGACCGATCTGACCGAACGCATGCCCCCCGAGGGACACCCCCTGACGGGTGAGCAGATCGAGCAGTTTCGCCAGTGGATCGCCGCGAAGACTCCCGCCCCCGCGAAAGAAACCCCCGAGGCCGATCCCCGCTTGCACTGGGCGTTTCAACCGCCGGTCCGCTCGCCCCTCCCGACCCTCACAGGCCGCCAGCCGAACAATCCTGTGGATGCGTTTGTGGGGCACCGGCTCGAGCAGGCGGGATTGGTCCCCCGTCCACCCGCGGACCGGGCGACACTCTTGCGGCGGGTTTCACTCGACCTCACCGGGCTGCCTCCCACCCGTGAGGAACTGCTCGATTTTCTGTCCGACACTTCGCCGGAAGCCTACGCCAAGGTGGTCGACCGCCTGTTGCGCTCGCCCCATTATGGCGAACGCTGGGGCAGGCACTGGATGGACGTCTGGCGCTATGCCGACTGGTTCGGCCGTCGGTACGTTCCCGACGTCTGGAACAGCGCTCCCCAGATCTGGCGGTGGCGCGACTGGATTGTGAATTCCCTGAACGAAGATCGCGGCTACGACCAGATGGTGGCCGAGATGCTGGCGGCCGACGAGTTGAAGCCGGGTGACCGGCACGCCGCGGTGGCGACCGGTTATCTCATCCGCAACTGGTACGCCCTGAACCCCAACGATTGGATGCGGAACACGGTCGAGCACACCGGCAAGGCCTTCCTCGGGCTCACGTTCAACTGTGCCCACTGCCACGA
>JBKCTR010000785.1:0-4468 GCA_046318755.1 Planctomycetaceae bacterium | reverse complement strand
CCATCAGCCCCTGATCCGCAACTGGTTTGTGGCGCGGGGGACGATTTCGGGGGGCGTTGTGGAGGGATTCAACAACAAGGCGAAACTGGCCACCAAAAAGGCGTATGGATTTCGCGAATTGAAAACGCTGGAAATCGCCTTATATCATCAACTTGGGAACCTTCCGGAGCCGGAATTCACCCACAGATTCAGGTGAGGAGGCCAAAAAGAGAGGTCGTCTTGCTCCACGGACCGGTCGGGCAGAGGGTTAAGGTGGTTGCGCGTCAATCCATGCCTCGATCCGTTCAATGCCAGCCGTGTCTGGCAACGCGCTTCCCAACGGGGGCATCTGATGCTTCCCTCGCCTGCGCATCCGCTCAAGCAGAATCGATCGATCGGGATTCCCGGGTGCCGCGATTCGGGCTTCCTTCAATTCCAGCTCGCCATGTTCTGGGGGCATGCCCACGATGTTCATCTCCAAGGAAGGTCGTTCGAAAAGCAAGCGGATTTTCGAGTTCCCGCCTCCGGATTCCCGATGGCAGTGACCGCAATTGGTATCCAGATAGCTGCGCGCCCGCAGATCAAGCGGCGCGTTCGAATCCAGCGGATTGACCATGCGGGGGAGACGCTCGGGGCGATCGGGCAACCGTCCGGCGACGAGGGAAATCGGTTGGGGATTCGGGGACGCAACTTTGTTCGCTACTTTTCCAGAGCCCGTCCGCTGTGGGGTGTCGGGACTTTTTTGGCCTCCCGAAAGGCGCGCAGGGGATTTTTGCGACTGTTCCTGTCCAGGGGCGACCTGATCTTCAAACTGACGACGCGACTCGCCCGGAAAACTCCGGGACTTGCGTCGCTGACTGGACTCGGTCAACGATTTCGGAGCTCTAGGATCTGCAGGCTTGGCGATCGTCGGGGCGAACAGTCCCAAAGATTCGAAGGCCGCCAGTTGATTGACTTCGTCGTTGCCGATCGGGCGGTTCAATTGAGGGATGGTAAACCCCAAAACGAAGTTGGCCGCTTCGGTGTGACAGGAGAAACACTGCGAACGGCTGGGGTAACTCCAATGCCACTCCACTTCACCATCCGGACCATCCCCCAGGGACAGGGTGGTCTGGTCACCGTCAGCACCCACGAGATCGGCATCGGTTCCGGATTCGTTCCAGCGATACGAATAACCGGCCCAACGCCCCTTCTGAATGACCATCAACCGGGTTTCGACCCACCGGACTGGTTCGTCCACGCCGTCTCGAAGAGGGCGGCCAAAACTCTTGATGAACACCGTTCCTTCCGGAAATTTCCACAAGCCCAGCGGATCGAACTGCACCTGACCCGTTTGAGGCAGTGCGATCCAGCGGCGTTTGACCGCACCATCGGACCATAACTCCGAATTCACTTCGTACGGAATCACTCCGGGATCCATCTCGTGTCGGGAGACATCTTTGAACAATCCGGTCTCGGAGAGGGAGAGGGGGAAGGAAATCTCGGGCCGCGAAGGAGGCGGTGTCGGCTCGAGGCGGCAGATTTCCGAGCGGCGATAATCCAGGAAAAAGGCTTCTCCCTCCGAATCGAGGGAAAACGAGCTGATCATCCGACCGGTTTCACAGATCTTTTGGCTCTGCACAACACCGTTGGATTGGACGCGGGCAGCCCAGATGGTTCCCGTGATGTGGTCGGCGTAGAGATAGGCCCCACGCAGTTCGGGAAGTCGCGATCCCTGATAAGTGACACCACCGATGATCGACCGCGCCTCGCGGTGGGTATGCACAATCGCCGGTTTCTTGATGGGCGCTGGTCCCTGTTTTCGATCCAGATCGTAGGGCTCGCCCGCCTCGTACAGGCTCCAACCGAAATTGTCTCCTTTTTCGACAATCAAAATCGCTTCGTAGCGATCCTGCCCAACATCACCAACCCACAACCGACCCTCGGGGTCAAAATGCATGCGCCAAGGATTCCGCAGACCGAACGCCCAAACTTCGCCCCGGGCTCCCGGCACGTCGAGGAAGGGATTGTCGGGGGGAATGGCGTACGGCCGCCCCTCCGCCTCGCGATCGACATCGATTCGCAGGATCGAGGCATTCCAGTCCGAGATGTCCTGCCCACTGCGCTGTCGATCCTCCCCGGCACTGCCATCTCCGGCGGAGATATACAACATGCCGTCTGGACCAAACAGCACACTTCCACCTGTGTGTCCCTTGGTCTCCCATTCCATCAAGACTTTCTCAGAGTCGGGCTCGCAGGCATTGGGGGGGGCGAGGGCAACCCGATACCGCACCACCCGCAGCGTCCGCACTTTGGTTTGAGGATTCTCTCGATGGGTGTAGAAAAAGACCAACCTGTTCTTCGTGTACTGCGGATGAAAGGCCATCGACAAGACCTCGACACCGGGGGCCTTCAGGAACGGAAACGCCTTGCGCCCAGTGCCGGTCTTCGAAAAAGAGAGCAGCATCCCATTTTGATGCTCCCCGACGATGAAACGCTCGTATTCGTCGAATGGCAAGCCGGGTGCGTCGCGGACGGCGCTGCGGACCCGTTCGGGGTCAGCGACCAAAAAGACCGGCTTGCGGGCTTTCAACTCGGGATAGGCCACCACCGCCTCATAGGGGAGTGGCGGTTCCGGGCTCCCCACAACACGCGAACCGGTCAACATCACCCGTTCACGGGGCAGCCCCTGCGGACGCGATTCTGGCCGTTCATCGGCGGCCGCCAGCGCCCCCAGCAACAAAACAGTCACACCCACCCAATTCACCGCGCGCCTCAACATCACCAGCAACCCTGTGCATGAACTGATGCGGGCCTAGCTCGGCCCAATTGACTTGATTTTACGATAACGCACGGTCAAGGCAGCGGCCAGTACGGAATCACCAAACACCAACTCTCAGCCCACGACTCCCAGATGGTCTTTTCGGACGTTATGGAGCAAAACATCAGGGGGGATGGCCGCCGGCTTGTGTCGGTCCCGATCCAGAGCGGCGGGGGGGCGGTGGATTTTGGGGCGCCCCGCCATGCCCCAGGCTGTGACAGGGGACGCGCATGGTTTGGCAGAGAAACCGCGCCTCCCAGCCCAAACAAACGATTTGCCCGCCGGGTTCCGAAGCTGTATCCTTCCAAAGTCAATCGGCCGACGTCCCCAGTCGGTGTGCCGGTTGGGCGCAATGAATGGTTCCAAGTCCCAGCTGCTGTCCACAGAAGAGCCTTATGATGATTCGAATACTGACGATTGCATTCAGCATCCTGTGCCTGGGAACCTCCTGGTCTCAAGCCGCCCTGTTTTCCGGGCCCGCCGCATTCACCACCACGCCGTGGTCGCAAATGGGAACGGTCACCAACAATCTGGTGATCACCAACACCCCGACCGGTTTCGTGGTGTCCGGCCAGGCGATCATCAATGTGGGCTCTTCCAGTACTGGATTACTGGTCGAATGGATCGTGGAACGTCCTCTCGATCCCACGTATGCCGGTCCCTTCAATCTGCAGACCACCTCGATCCTCGATGGGTTTTCCGCTCCACCGATCGGAACCTTCAATCCCACTTCGGGCGTCGCCCGGTCCGAGTTCACCAGTCATCCGGCCTCGTTCTCGAACATCCCAGTCTATCTGGTGAATGGTTTGGACATCCCTCCCTGGAGTCCTCAAATCACCGTGAACAGTCCGGTGTTTGTCTACACCCCGGCGGCCGGACTGGTTTTGCGGCAGCATTTTTTCGTCGATGGGTCCTATGGCGGTCCGGGCGGCAACTGGATCATCGATGTCCCTCTGGAATCCCAGGCGAATGTGGCTCAGAACGTCATCCCCGAGCCGTCGTCTTTTTGGCTGGCCGGTTCCGGCATTCTGCTTTGGGGATTGGCCACCCGGCTCCGGAGTCAGCGACGACCGAGGACGGGAGCCGACCACTGCCTGCACCGTTCCTGAAACGGGAGCCGGCGAACCGGTTCCTTGCAGAGGCCCTCCCCGGCCGTCGGAGCGTGATGACCCCCGCAAGCGTCCGGTAACCAGCTCTCCGCAGAACACAACCGGGCCCCGCCCGCTGCGGCCTCGCGGCGGGTGGGGGCGCCGCTCACGGGACCCGTTCGGGAGTCATCCCGTCAGCCGTCATAGTCCGGGGGAGACGCCAGACCGACTCGCCGGTCTGATCGCAGAAATAGAGCGCAGACTCGGACGGCTCGAGGGGATTGCCATCCGCCCACAGCCCCCAGAACTCCGGATGGGCAGCAACCGGCCGACGGGCATAGGTGTGATTGAACCGGCTGTCGTGCGTGACTTGCCGCGCTTTGTGCCAGGTCTCCCGCTCATTGTCGCTGGTCCACAAGACCAGCTCGCCCCCCGTCGTCCACGGTTGCGGGCCCGGATCGGTCGGGGCCAGCATTCGCCATTGTCCATCGGTGTCGATCGCCAGGAACCCGTGGTCGTAATTGTGGTCGCTGGTGGTGACCTCTCGCTGTCGCCACTCGGTCCCCGTCCAGTGCAAAGTGAACCAGGTCCGCAGGCCGTG
>JBKCTR010000784.1:0-2195 GCA_046318755.1 Planctomycetaceae bacterium | reverse complement strand
GCCAACCAGCCGGGGGGTGTCCCCAGACGGAGTTGGGCCAGACTCTCTTCCACCGAGGTGAACGCGTCGTCCACCCGTTCTTCATACGAAGGCTTGCGCAGACTGACGTGAGGGGCGGGATTGGCTGGCGGGTGTTGCGGGGCTTGAGGTGGGGCAGGGGGCTTGTCGCCGGGAACGGTATTGCGGAAGTTCGGGCTGGAGCGCGGGGGCGGGGCGGGGGGCTCGTGCAGGACTTCGTTGCACTTCAGCAGACCGGCCAGCGCCAACTGTGAGGGATCTGGCTCGGCGGTCGACTCCGCCGCACCGGGGGGGCACTTGATCTTCAGCGCGGGCGGGTTGGGATCCGCGCGACGGCGGTCCATGTCCTCGGGAAAGCCGATGACCTGGATCAGTTCATCGGTCCCCACAGGCTCGTAGTCGATGTCGAATTCCGGCATCAGCAGCGCCTGCATGAAAATCGACTGCGGGATCTTCAGCGCCTTGGCCGCCAGCCACAGGGTGTGGAACTCGGCCACGCCGCCGGCCCGCTTGAGGTGGTTGCGCAGGCAAAAGATCGCGTGGTCCAGCAGGCGTTCGTTGTGGGCCAGTTTCGAGTGGGAGTATTTGGGGGCGGCTCCCGGCACCCATTGCAGTTCCTGGCGGGGGCCCCAAAAGAGGCCCCAGGGGGTCTCGGCATCGGGCAGGGCCGGGTATTGCGAGAGTTTGAGGCATTGCAGCGAGCGGGCTTCGACCGTTTCGTCTTTGGGGCGAACGACCCGCCAGATGCTGCGGGCCGAGTCGATGAGTTCGCCGCTTTTGAGGAACTCGGAAGGACCCAGTCCGTTGCGATACGCATTGGGGCGTTGGGAGAGGACGATCACCACGTTGGTTTCCCGCGCGATCTGGGTCAGTTCGATGATGACCTGCGACAGTTTCCGCTCGCTGTCGGCCTGAAGGTGGTGCGAGAGGTGGTCGATCACCACCATTTGCACCTGGGTCCGGTTTTTCAGAAAGTTCGCCAGCCACTGCTGGCCCGATTTGCGGTGCAGCCCCGACCGGCAGTCGCGGGTTTCGTAGGCGGCCGGGGCGAGCGTCTCCCACTGTGCCGGGATTTCCGACGGCTTCCCCGACCAGGCCTGCAGGGCGGGGGTGACCAGACTGACCCGGCCGAGGTCGGCCCGGCTGACCGCGAGCCGGGGCTGGATGGTATCGACGAACGAGTCGGCGCCATTGAACAGCAGCACTTCCCCCGGCTCACGCCGGAAGTGCTCGGGATCCCCCGGGAAGGGCAGACCATTGGTGATCCGCGACATCCAGTCGCACAGCAGGGTGGTCTTGCCCGAGGCGGTGTCGCCGACAATCACCACGAGACCACCCGGCCGGAGGCGGCCCTTCCAGTTCCAGTTTTCCGGGGAGGGAGGGGGCTGCGTGCCGAGTTCGGGGCGGGCGGGATCGATCGGTTCATGCCGGACGGCGACGAATTCATCCCGCAGCAACCGGGGGTTCCAGAGGCGGGGCGCGGGAGAATCGCCAGGGGAGTTGACAGGGGGGGGCATGATGGTGAACTCCTGCGACAAATGGACGGGCGTATTTTTTCAGTATACGTTGTATATTGTATGTGGTAAAGTGAACAGTATTGGCGGGTGGCGGGTGGCGGGTGGCGGGTGACGGGTGGCGGGTGACGGGTGGCGTGGACCGTGGGGCGGGCTGGAGGAAGTGCCGTAAGAGTAATAATGATTGAGACTTGTGACTTTTGCGCGCGGCCTCCGAGCGAGACACTCTGGCCCCGCAGGCCCCGCAATCTGGGGGGCGGGACTGCGGAGCTCTGGGACCCCCCGCACAGCATTCCTCGGCAATCCCGGGTGCTTTTCCAGGTGCTTCCCCACCGCCTCCCAGACCTCCCCGAAGAGGCCAAACCGGCCAGTCTCACGGGAGAGCGCGCAGGACTCTTCTGATCAATCCCAAGCCGGTGCTGCCCGACGACCAGACAGTCACGATCGGAACGATCACGAGTCGGGAGGGAGGGTCTGGTCACAGCCAACCGTCCTGAATGATGAACTGACGCTATACGATGCGACTGTTGGGCTGAAAGCCGCCGATTGCGATGTGACGCACCACATCCGGCTCAAAGTGCGACCCAGCCGGAGTGCACGATCTGAGGACTGACGCTGTCACTGTGTGATTCCTAAACGGCGATTTGGGCGATTCCGACATCC
>JBKCTR010000783.1:0-3438 GCA_046318755.1 Planctomycetaceae bacterium | reverse complement strand
CCCTGGTTGAGGAGTTGCGCGTGGACGAAGAAATCGCCGAGGTGGTGCGGAGCGAGGGCTGGTACGCCCTCGGCATTCCGGATCATGAGCCCCCGTTTCTTTACACCATCGGCCTGATGCTGACCCTGCGGCATCCCGAATTCATCGTGTTCGGGCTGGAGGACAGGGAGGCCCGCGCGCTGTGTTCACAATTGGTTGCCGACATCCGGGGGGGCCGGTCTTATGCCGAACCCGGAGTTTATTCCATCAACATCGGGACCGCCGTGCATCGGGTGGGGTTCCGTCGTGTCCATCCGACCCAGCACGAGCTTTACCTGGGTTTCGCGCTCGGTTTTGCCCGGCGCATGGACCGCTGGGGCGACATCGAGGTGATGCAGGTCTTCTGGCCTGATAGCCAGGGGAAGTTTCCCTTCGATGCGGGCTGTGCCTGGGAGGTGTTTCAACTCCAACCGCGTCTCGATCTCGGTCTGTCGGCACGGGAATTGAAACAGTGGCGCCGCCAATGGGGGCTGGACTGAGCAAGACAAGCGGGGGGATGCCGAATCAGAAAACTTGCCAACCAACCCCAGCCAAACCTCGCCCGGGCCACACGACGATCTGGGTCATACCGGGATCGCCGTCGCTGCACTGTGGCAACTCCCGCTGAGGATGGAGATCCCCTGAGGGGATTGAGGCAGCGGTCGGCGGCCGTGTGGTGGAGGCGGCCGAGCCAGCTCTCGGCACCTCAAATCGCCCGGTCACATCAGGGACCGCGGTTGAAGCAATCCGGACAGGGTCGAGGCCCCCTTTTGTCACACCCACCCCGGGTCGCCTCAGGGAGGCAACTCAGGGCTGAGTGAAGTCGTTCCTTCAGGATCTTTTGCCGGGCGGGGTGTTCTTGTGCGGGATTTCGGTGTCTCGTCGCCGCGTCGTCCTGATCGCAGACGAAGATGGCGGCAGCTCCGTAGTCAGAAGACGGGGGCATTCACTTCCAGGCTCTCAATCTCCCCCCGCAACCCAACGTCCAAAAAAACCAAATCGTCCATTTTCCATTTGATTTCCACACGGCCGCATGGTGGAATCTTTCGCAGTGGTCTCTGACGTATTGTCCCCGGCCTTGCAGCGGATGAATTGCCGGAGGTGGGGGACACCGTGGAGGAGACCGATCATCGAATGGTGTTTCTGGATGCGCGGAGGATCGTGGCATGTTTGTACGCGGAGTTCTGGGGGCGGTCATCGGGGCCATGGCGGGGGCGTTGGTGTGGGGGGCGTTGACGCATTTTCTTCATGTGGAGATCGGCTCCGGTGCCTGGGGACGTGGGGCGGCGGCCGGGTTTTTGGCGTTGGCATTCTCGGGGGGGGAGGGGAGCCCGGCCCTGGGGGCCTCTTCAGCCGTGATCGCGCTTCTGGGGATTGTGGTGGGAAAACTCTTCGCGTTCTGGTTGGCCTTGGGAAATCTCGGCTCACCTCCCGCGAATCCCGAGCAGGTCGCACTCTCGATGCTGGCCGACAGCATCGTCGAGGAGTATCAAGCCGCCGGGAAACCGGTGATCTTTCCCCCTGGCAAAAACCCAGAGAACGCCCACGAAAAGCAGGATTATCCCCAGGCAATCTGGGCCGAGGCCCAGGCGCGATGGCAGGCCACATCGCCCGAAGACCGCAAGGCGGCACTGGACGACCTGGCGAAGGGGGTTCAGTTCTCGGCTGTGGATCGCATGCACATGTCAATTCTGGCTCTGCGCAATGGGGCGGGGCTCTCGGCTTTCGATTTGCTGTGGGTCTTCCTCGCGGTCTCGACGGCGTTTAAACTAGGTTGTGGGGGCGAAAGTGCGTGAGCGGCCGGCCCTGGCAGTGCACGACGGCCAGTTGGCCAATCCCGCTTCGCTCGCGGTCGGCTGATCCGCCACGGCGGAGGGGGGCGACCGGTCCAGCCGCGCCCCCAGCGTCTGGCCGGTTCGTGTGTCTGCGGCCCGTGAGTTCACCCTGTCCGGACGCCTGCCTGCATGTCTGCGGTTCCCGCGCTCGCCAAGAAGATCATCGCCAACATCGAGAAGGTGATTCTGGGGAAACGCCAGGAGGTGGTCCTCGCGCTGGTGGCCTATTTCTGCGAAGGACACGTGCTGCTGGAGGATGTACCGGGGGTTGCCAAAACCATGCTCGCCCGGGCTCTGGCCGCCAGTGTTGGCTGTTCCTTCAAGCGGGTGCAGTGCACTCCCGACCTGCTTCCGGGAGACATCACCGGGGCCTCGGTCTTCAACCCGCGGACCACCGAGTTTGAATTTCGCCCCGGGCCGATCTTCGCCCAGATCGTGCTGGCCGACGAAATCAACCGGGCCACCCCCCGCACCCAGGCGGCGCTGCTCGAGGCGATGGCCGAGCGGCGGGTGACGGTCGACGGTCAGACCTACGCGCTGGAACCGCCGTTTCTGGTGATCGCCACGCAGAATCCAGTCGACCATGAAGGGACGTTTCCTCTGCCCGAGGCGCAGCTCGACCGGTTTCTCGTCCGGCTGTCGCTGGGGTATCCCTCGGCCGAAGAGGAGACGAAGATGCTCGATCTGCTGAGGCAGGCGCATCCCATCGATTCCCTGGGGGCGGTGGTCTCGGCCGACGAGGTGCTGGCATGCCAGCGGGCGATCCGCGAGGTGTATGTCGACCCCAAGGTGCGCGACTACATCGTGGCGCTGGTCCGCAACACCCGCGAGCACGAAGACATCGCCCTCGGGGGCAGTCCGCGGGCGTCGATGGCGCTGTTCCGCTCGGCCCAGGCGGTGGCCGCCATCCGGGGGAACGACTTCGTCCTGCCCGATGACGTGAAGCGGATGGCTCCCGCCGTGCTGGCCCACCGCCTGATCGTCCGCCCGGAAAGCCGACTGCGAAAAGTGACAGCCATGGCGGTGGTCCAGCAGATCCTGACTGAGACCCCGGTCCCCTCACTGTCGAGGACCGGGGCGTGATGCGCTGGGTTCTGGGGGTGCTGGGTCTGCTGCTGGTGGGGTATGCCCTCGATCTGGGCCTGTTGGTCTATGCGATGTATGCTCTGCTGGGGGTGATTCTGTTCAGCCGGTTCGTCGCGCGAGAGTGGGTCGATCACCTCGCCGCCGAACGGGAATGCACCCACGTGACCGCCGAAGTCGGCGACAGGGCGGGAGTGGCGGTGACGGTCACCAACACTGGCTCGTGGCCGATTGCCTGGCTGCTGATGGAAGATGCCATCTCGCGCGAGGCGCTGGAACAGCGTCCCCCCCGGCTCAAGGTCGAGGGGGCCCGCACGCTGCTGGTGCGGCTGGGGCGGGGGGAACAGAAGTCGCTGCGGTACACCGTGCGGTTTTTGATGCGGGGTTATTACCAATTCGGACCGGTGCTGCTGGAAAGCGGCGACCTGTTCGGACTGCACCGGCGGTTTCGGGTCGTGACCAGTCCCGCGGTTGTGCTGGTCTACCCGCGGGTGGTCCCCAT
>JBKCTR010000782.1:0-6361 GCA_046318755.1 Planctomycetaceae bacterium | reverse complement strand
GAGTCGATGATGTTCTCGACGCAGTCGACCCACAAGCTGCTGGCGGGACTCTCGCAGGCGTCGCAGATTCTGGTGCAGGACAGTCAGGAGCGGCACCTCGACAAAGACGTCTTCAACGAGGCGTACCTGATGCACACCTCGACGTCGCCCCAGTACGCGATCATCGCCTCGTGCGACATCGCGGCGGCGATGATGGAGCCCCCCGGAGGGACGGCCCTCGTGGGGGAATCTTTGCTGGAGGCGCTCGACTTCCGCCGGGCGATGCGGAAGGTGGATGAGGAGTTTGGAGCCGACTGGTGGTTCAAGGTCTGGGGGCCCGACGACCTGTCCGCCGAGGGGCTGGAGGAACGGGAATCGTGGATGCTGAAGGCGAATGACCGCTGGCATGGGTTTGGCAACCTCGCCCCGGGCTTCAACCTGCTCGATCCGATCAAGGCGACGATCATCACGCCGGGGCTGGATATCGATGGGGAATTCGCCGATCGGGGGATCCCGGCGGCCATCGTCACCAAGTATCTGGCCGAGCATGGGATCATTGTGGAGAAGACGGGACTGTACTCGTTCTTCATCATGTTCACGATCGGGATCACCAAGGGGCGGTGGAACACGCTGGTGACCGAACTGCAGCAGTTCAAGGACGATTACGACCGGAACCAGCCGTTGTGGCGCGTGCTGCCCGAGTTCGCCGCCCGGTATCCCCGATACGAGCGGATTGGCTTGCGGGACCTGTGCGACCAGATTCACGGGCTCTACAAAAAAAATGACATCGCCCGGCTGACCACCGAGATGTACCTGTCGGACATGGTCCCCGCGATGAAGCCGGCCGACGCGTGGGCCAAGGTGGCCCACCGCGAGATTGACCGGGTGGAGATCGATCACCTGGAGGGGCGGATCACCGCGGTGCTGCTGACGCCCTATCCCCCGGGCATCCCGCTGCTGATTCCCGGCGAGCGGTTCAACAAGACGATCGTGCAGTACCTGAAGTTTGCCCGCGATTTCAACGCGGCGTTCCCCGGCTTCGAGACCGACATTCACGGACTGACCGAGAAAGAAGTCGACGGTCAGGTGCGGATGTACGTCGACTGCGTGTCGCAGGAGTGAGGTGCCGCGGGGAGCCTTGTTGGCTTCCTGGCATGTCCCTGACGCTGAGGTCAGAAACTGTGGTCACCCCTCGGGCAGCCCCGGTTCGCGAGCCGCTGTGCGGCGGGGGGGCGTCGAGCCGCGCGCGGGCGGTCGACCTCGAGCGCGTGACCGGAGGATGCTCAGCGGGGAGGCGTGTGGGGGGAGGGAGTGGTCACCCGCCGCAGCAAGACGAATTCCCGCCGGGGGATGGCAGGGTGGAATTCGACTCCCGCGCGGCAACTTCCCTCGGGGAGCTGTTCCATCCGGACAATCTGGGCCACGACATCCATCAGATGATGCTGGGCGACCCGAACGCTCAAGACGAGACGGTCCCCTTCCCGAAGGTCATTGGCAGGCAAACGCACTGTTCCCCCTTCGGGCGAGGCGTTTTCTACCACGACGGGAACAGGGGTCTGTTCGGGAGTTGGCCGTAGGGCCCTCACATGGGCTGTGAACGGGCTGGCACTGGACGTGCGGGAATCAATCGCGACCATTGGCTCTGCGGATTCCGGGGACAACTCGGGTGGAGACTCACAGTCGGTCTGTTCCCGGATTATCGGCAGTGCGGATTGAGCAACTTCGGTGAAACCTGCGCGGATTGAGCAGATTTCCGGACGGCCGGATCAGTCCTCCCCGGTCAGATCTCCCCGGTTCAGCCCTCCCAGGAGCTGCCATCCCAACGAATCATCCGTTCGACAAGCTGGATGACATCCTGCGAGAACGCCTGGAAGATCGCCTCCCCCTTCTCGGCGGTGGCCACACTGGGGTGCCCAATGTGCCCGACGCTGGTGCGGTCCTTGGTGATCCAGGCGCGATTGGCTGGTTCAAACGAGTTGCCAAAGGGCATTTCTTCACAGGCGGTGTGATTGCGCACCAGGTGCGGGGCGATCCGCAGCATCATCGAGGTTTCGTATTCGCAGGCATGCCCCACCCGGCGCTGCTGCAGCGCGGGGTTGATCCCCCAGGGCTTGCCGCCCAGGGTCCAGTAAGTCGACGAGAGCAGCAGCAGGTCGGAACGGTGGCGGTATTTCTGTCGCAGCTCAAACGTCGCCTGCTGTGCGGGCACGATGTTGCCGCCGTGGCCGTTGAGCAGCAGAATCCGCTGGAAACCGTGGGTCAGCATGTTCTCGCACAGGTCGATCAGCAGGTCGAGGTAGACCCGCGGGCTGGCCGACATGGTCCCGGCGAAATCCATGTGGTGGTGCGAGTTCCCCAGCCACATCAGCGGGGTAAACAGCACGCGGCTGTCGAGGGCGGCCACGGTCCGGCGGACGATTTCCCCCAGCAGCATGCTGTCGGTGAAGACCGGCATATGGTGCCCGTGCTGTTCCAAGGCGGCGATGGGAATGACCACCGGGGTGGACTTGGGAAGCTGGGCCACCATGGGCCACGTCATGTCTTGCAACTGCACAATGAACTCCGGAGAAGCGGGCGCGAGAGGAAAGGGGGCGAAACAGGGCTCTGATCAGCGCGTCGAGACGCCCCGCTGAGAAGGGCAGCAATCGGGGGAACGGCAGGACTCGGGGGACCCAGACCGGGATGGTCACTGAGCCTTGGGGGTGGGCTTGGGCTCGGGCTCGGACCGGAAGGCTTTGTCTTCGATGCCGTCGAGCAGCACATTGGCGATGACCGGCTCGTTCCCACGGACCGTCACCCACACGAATTGATCAATCTCACCAGACTGCTTCCCACGGAGTTGGGAGCCCCCCCCGGTGGTGGCCAACATGATGTAGTCGCGCCCCTGGCGCACGAAGCGGGCATAGCGGTGAATGTGCCCGGCGAACACGGTGTAGGGACGGTCGGACAGGGCCTGCTCGATGGCGTTCCAGCCGCTGGGTTCCAGGGCGTCGGGATTCATCCATACGGGCTTGTGCAGGAAGACGAAGGTCCAGCGCACATCCTGGTTTTTGGCCAGCGTTTCCCGCACGTACTGCTGCTGCTCGGCACTGAACCGGTACGGTTCTCCCTTGGGGGGATCTTCGCTGTTGAGGGCCAGGAAGAGCACATCGTTGTAGCGGAAGCTGTAGTAGGTGCGGCCGAATTTCTTCTGCCACGCCTCGAGCATCTTGGGGTTGGCCAGGTCGTGGTTGCCCGGGACGTAGAAGAAGGGCATCTGCAACTGCTGCACCTTCGACTGGAACTCGGACCACTCGATGGCGATCTGGGAGGGATCTTCGGAGTAACCCTCGATGAGGTCCCCCACCGAGATGACGAATTCGGGCTGCAGCAGGTTGAGCTTGCGGACCGCCTCGGTGAAGATGCCGGGACGACGGCCGCCAGTCCGATCGGTCACAATCGCAAACTGGAAGTCGCGGGGACCCCGGTTGAGCGGTTGGCTGGTCCAGGGATTGCGGTCTTCGACCTGGATCGTGAGGGGGGACGGCTCGGTTGCCAGATTCACCGCGGGCAGTTGTCGGCCCGAGACAAGGCCCACCAGCAAGGCAATTCCCAGGGCCGCGGCCCCCAGCGTAAGGCGTTGCATGCGAAGTTCCAGAGGCACGAGAAACGAACTCGAGGTGGGTCGATCAACCCACCTGCGGTTCCATTCGACGTCAAAGTATCGGTTGATGCGTGGAGGTGCAACCCGGGCTCA
The DNA here is from genome assembly GCA_046318755.1 of Planctomycetaceae bacterium. Taxonomy (GTDB): domain Bacteria; phylum Planctomycetota; class Planctomycetia; order Planctomycetales; family Planctomycetaceae; genus UBA10511. The sequence goes on along the minus strand of JBKCTR010000782.1, from coordinate 2,646 downwards.
GGCGAGCGGTTCGGGCCCCTTCCTGACTCCGTCGACATACACCGCCTCGACCGATCCCGGGAAAGTCACCCCTTCAAATGGAGACCAACCGCACTTGGTCTGCAGGTCCTCGCGGCGAATGGTGACCGGGCGGGCCATGTTCAGCACGGTCAGCGAGCCGACGTAGCCGGGCTCGAGCCGCCCGAACTTCCGGGGTGCCGTGTAGGGATTCACGAAATCTCCCGGATTCGCGCAGCAGAAGCGGGCCACCTGCGGTGGGGTGAAGCCCTGATTGGCGATCAGCCAGGTGACGAAGGGGGCGTAGGTGTCGAGGTGGGGTTGTCCCGAGATGCCCTTCTCGTTTTCCTCGAGCGAATGGGGGGCATGGTCGGTGGCGATGTAATCGAGTGTGCCGTCCCGCAGCGCTGCCAGCATGTCCAGCCGGTCGGACTGGGCCCGCAGCGGGGGATTCATCTGCATCCAGCCCCGGTTCTCGGGGGTCAGCACACCGGTGTCGAAGTAGAGGTGATGGGGGGTCACTTCACAGGTCACTCTCAGACCCCGGGCGCGGGCGGCGCGAATGAGTGGCAGCCCTTCCCCCACCGAGTAGTGGCAGAGTTTGCCGGTGAGGTCGTATTTCTCAATCATCTGCAGGGCGAAGCGGGTGGCCGAGACTTCGCACTCGGGAGGCCGACGTTCCTCGTGGGTGGGGGCATGCCGATGTTCTTCCAGCAGGACCGGATCTTCACAGTGGAAGGAAACCGACTGGCCGCGGTATTGAGACAGGGCCTGGTCGAGTTGTTCGAGCGTGGTGAAAAACAGGTCTCCCACGCTGTGTCCCATGTAGACCTTGTAAGGTACGGGGAACGACAGCGGATGCGTGTGGGGGCCGATGCCCGCATACAGGGTGATCTGGATCGGGACGTTCCGGCGGGCCAGGTGGGCCGCCTTCGCCCGCCAGGTGTCATCGTCGATGGGGGCGACCTTGTTGTTGGGCATGTCGGCGACGTGCACCACTCCGCCATGTAGGGCCGCCGCCGCCGCGGTCTGGAAGTCTTCCTTGTACGTTTCCAGACCACTCACATCGTCACGGGCATGAATGTGGATGTCCCCCATGCCGGCGAAGATGAGGCACTCCGGCCCAAACGAGACATCGGGCCGGCCCAGGTCCGGGCCCACCTCGGCGATCACGCCGTTTTCAATGCGGATTTGTCCGGGCGTGACGTTTTCGGTGGAAACCAACTGGCCGGCGACAATCATGGGGACGATCTGGGATGCAAACAGTGGTGAAGGAAGGACGATCCAGTGGGCGGATCTGGGAAAAATCGGTTCGGTGCCGGCTCGCCAGCCGGTTGGTGGGACCTTACTCCTGCTCGGGGCGGGCGAAGAGTTTGGCGTCCAGTTTCTCGGAACGTTGAATGTCGCTGATCTCAATCTCCATGAAGAGCTCGCCATCCCGCACGATCTTCACCCGGGTTGGAACGCGGGTGCCGGCCACTTTTTCGAACTTCGAGTAGAAGCTCTCGATATTGGCCAACTCGCCCTCTTCTCCCAGGCCGCGGGACTGGGTTTCGGTCTTCACCACGTCATGGGTCTGCTTGTCGAAGAGGAAGACCACGTCCCGGTGATTCGCCGAGCTGACCCGCACGCCGACGGTTTCCCGTCCCTCCACCTCGATTGGCGGAACGCTCTGGTAGCGGAGACCTTTGCCCCGCAGCGGGGCGAGGGTGCGCAGCCAATTCACATACATGTCCTCCTTGAGGAACAGCAATTGGTCGGTCGTCAGGTCCTGCACGATCTTGCCCTGCATCAGCCAGCCGGCATCGCCATTGCGCACCATCGTGTAGGAGCCAGCCACGTCGCTGCGCAGTTTGTCGGGCCATTGCACGGCATACTTCGCATCGACCGTGCGTACCTGATCCCCTTCGTGGATCTTCATCTTGGCCCGCCAGGTCTGGGCGGTCAGCCGGCTGAGCCTCTCGGCCCCCCCCGCCGTCTGGATCGCCTGTTCCACCACCTCGGTCAAACTGACCGGTTCTTGGGCCAGCGCAGAACCCGCCAGGAGCCAACCGCTCCCGCACACTGCCAGCCAAAGCCGTAAGCTCAGGCCTCTCATGGTCATCTGTCGCTCCATCTGTCGCTCCCTGTCGACGTCGGCTCACACCGACGGTCTAGTCGAGGTAGGTCAATTCGTTGAGGTTCAGCAACACGAGGCACCAGGCACTCCAGGCGCGCTGCTCCACCGTGTCGGGGGCCACCCCCTCTTCTGGCAACAGCTTACGCTGTCGGTTCAGAAACTCCAGACCGGTGCGCAGTTCCTCGGGGTCGGGAAGCCGACCCAGGACGAGGCTGTGTGCGGCGCGGAGGTGGTGCTCGTCTGGTGTTGCCCCCGGGGTTGGGGGGGGACCTGCCCGGGTGATGCGCTCGGCCAACAAGGCTGCCTGGCTGTTGAAGAACTCGCCATTGATCAGCGTGAGGGCCTGGGTGGGAATGGTCGAGATGACCCGCTGTTCGCACGACGTGGTGGTGTCGGGCAGGTCGAGCAATTCCAGCTCGGGAACCAACAGCGAACGCTTCACGTAGACGTAGGCGGAACGCCGGGCCATCTGGCCGGGGGGACTGGTGCCCCATCCCTCACCAGGACGGGACTGCCCTTCGAGCACGGCC
>JBKCTR010000781.1:0-14716 GCA_046318755.1 Planctomycetaceae bacterium | reverse complement strand
CCCGGGAACATCCTGGGCAGCGGCGGAGCCAGCCAGCAATCCGGCGGCCATGATGGCGAGGCAAGGCGCGGAGGCAACACGCGCCTTTTTCATGAGTTGCTCCAGCCGGTAGCGAAGGGGAGAAATCATGGCAACTGGGGGTGGGAAAGCGGGGGCAGGAAAGGAACGCCCGACCAGATTGGCCGCAGCGGTTTTTGACACTTGTCCCTCTTTTTCGGACGGTAGGGGTCCAGTGGGTGAGTTAATCTGTATCGGTTTTTCGGTTTTTGCCCGAAGTATCACCTGCAGCAATCCTGCCACCTGCGGTGTTCAAAAGCTGTTGGTCACTGGTGATCCCCGGGAATCTGAATGACGCTCCTTGGCACCAATCATGGGTTTCTTATGAACACTTGCGGTGGTCGTATATATATTCGCAGGAGGTGGTGGAGAGAGGGCGTTCGCCGAAACGCTGCTGGGTCGACCTTCGGGACCCGATCGATTTGACTTTTTCGCGAATCGGCTTGGAATTCCGGCCCGGGCAGTTTCCGGTTTCAGATCTGCCGGGAGCGACGGTGGCGTTGACGCCCTGTCTTCGGGTGGCCGGAAGCGGATGCGGGGCGAGAGGCCTCGCCATCGCCGCAGCCTCGCATCTTGGCGGTGCAAATTGACCCGGAACCCCTTCTCCGGTATGATCGCGAGTCTCGTTGACGTTAAGTTGGCTTTTGAAAGGGGGATGGCCCCCTGGCCTCCCTTCGTCCTCCCCCCTTTCTGTGTGACCAGTGTTATGGGTTCGATTGAACGCACCCGCGAGATCCGGCGGCGCCGCAGCCGTCGCGTCAAGCTGAAGAAACTCCGTGAAAAGTTTGCGAAAGCCACCAATGAGGCTGACAAGGCGGCCCTGTTGGCCAAGGCGCAACGGGTCAGCCCGTTGATTACGACCTTGGAAATCGAGTCTTAGAAGATTCGTATTTACCCCAGGGGTGGGACCTGATAGAACCCCGCGCAGTGTCGCGGGAGTTCATTCCTGTCTGACATTCTTTCCCACCTCTCCGGCTCTCCCTGGCATGCTCCCTCTCTGGATCGTTCTGATCCAAAGAGAGGGGGTGCGGTTGTCTCCGAATACAGGATGTGTTCGCGACGGCCCGATTCCAGTTCAGCTGATCCCGTCCGCGTTTGAAGGGAGTCTCTCGTGCGGAACCTCGGTCTCTCGTCTCATCGCGTTCTTCTCGCGGCCACCGTCTTGGCTGGGGTCTTGTCGGGCATCGCCTGGGGCGGCAAGATTGATTCCGACCCCAACAAGGTCTATCACCTGCGCAAGAAACACGGCCCCTGGATGATCAAGGTGGCGAGTTTCTCTGGTGAGTCGGAAGAGCAGCGGAAAAATTCCATCGACGCGGCCAACCAGCTGGTTTCTCTGCTGCGGGCCAAGAATATTCCTGCGTACGTTTACCAGCAGGATGAGCAGATTGAAGACATCGAAGTCGTCGACAAGAGCCAACGCCGACAGACACGGCATTACACCGCACAACACGGAGAGATCGCCGTGCTGGCGGGGAATTATCCCAGCATCGAAGACAAGACGGCCCAGTCGACACTGAAATACATCAAGAAGATGAGCCCCAAGGTGGAGGTCACCCACCACGGCAAACAAGAGGCGGTGCCACTGAACTTCAAAAAGGCCTTCATGGCTCCCAATCCGCTGATTCCCAGTGATGAATTGAAGCAGCGAACCAAGGATCCACTGTTGGTCACACTCAATTCGGGACGGCGGAATTCGCTGTTGGAGAACAAGGGCAAGTATACCCTGGTGGTCTGCTCATTCTACGGATTGTCATCGGTCGAGCCATCGAAGTTTGAGGAGTTCGAAAAGACTCTCTCGGATCGCCGAAACATTTCCTTGGACACGGCGGGTGAAAGTGCTGACGAACTCGCCACGGTCCTGCGCAACCAGTACAAGCTGGAGGCCTACGTCTACCATGAGCGTTTTCGATCGGTCGTGACGGTGGGATCTTTCGCCACCCCCAAAGATCCGGCGCTTCTCAAGCTCGCCAATGAACTGCGCTGCAAAGAACGGGAAGATCCCCGGACCAAGCAGAAGGTGCTCGTGGGCGAGGCCTTCTACCTGCTGGGGAAGGATGGCAAGACACCGGTCAAGTCGTGGACCGCCGACCCGGTGCCCGAAGTGATGGAAGTTCCCCATTGGTAGACGGGGCATGGGGATTGAGGTTGTGACCGCCTTTGGCCCGTGGTTGACAAACTTCGGTGGCTGAACGAGCATCCCTGAATGGCCCACCCCTTCGAATTGGTGCTCAGCAGCCGCAACCGTAAGAAATCCCGAGAGATTTCCGAGTTACTGGCCCCTTGGAAGATTGCCGTCCTGTCGATCGCTGACTTCCCCCAAGTCGGTGAGATCGACGAGGACGGCGATACGTTTTTGGCGAATGCCAGCAAGAAGGCCATACTTCCAGCCCGCCAACTGGGACGCTGGGTGATCGGGGAAGACAGTGGCTTGATCGTCGATGCCCTGGCAGGGGCTCCCGGAGTCTGGTCCGCCCGTTTCAGCGGGCCCCATGCCACAGACGAATCGAACAATGCCAAGTTGCTGGCTGAGCTGCGCGACATCCCCCCCGAGCAACGCACCGCGGCCTACACCTGCACGGTGGTGCTGGCCGATCCCTCGGGACAGATTCGTGCTTCGGCCACAGGGCACTGCCGGGGAGTCATTGTTGGAGAGGCGCGGGGAACTCATGGGTTTGGCTACGACCCGTATTTCCTGGTTCGGGAATATGGCCGGACTTTCGGCGAGCTGTCCACCCTGGTGAAGCACCAGATCAGCCATCGCGCCCGTGCCTTCACCAAGTTCATCCCCCAATTGGTTGGTTTGCGGGATCAAGTGACCGCGGATGCGTCAGACTCTTGAGCGGGATTCCCCAAGCACAAGCCGACAACACAACACTGATCTGTCCGGGGCCGCTGGTCAATCGGAAATTGGCTGGCAATCTCTCGCGAGGCCAGACGACAGGTTCACTGGGTCATTCATTTCGGGAGTTTTCCCGAACTCGACACAAGGTCGAGGCTCAGGGAACGATAACGCCGGGCGGCTCCCTCCCACACCACAGTAAACCAATCCGGCACACTCACACGCGATGGAACGGTCGGAATCAACGGCCGACAAAGTTCCCCCCCTAACCGTGGCCCGGTGAATGCGGCACCCCAGTTGAACGGTGGCAGTTTCGCAGCGGCCAACCCGATTTGCTCGTTCGATTCCGGCTGTGGACCTGGCCCCATGGGATTTCGCGGTCACCCAGACCCTGCGTTTGGGAAACCTGCGGGCTGAACATTAAAGTGGTGGGGGTTCCCTGGACTTCTCATGTCAGCACATCGGAACATCGGTCATAACCCCCGGTCCTCGAGGCCCTTGCCGCGGCTGAAATCGTGGAAAGGATCTCACACTCGATCGCCTCCACATCCCCCAAACCCCTGCCCGGGGGCCGTCCATGGACGGGCGTCTTCGAGCGTCAGCCGATAGCCGTTGTCGCGCCAGGATGGGACACCTCGCAAACCGCTGCCTCCAACCGATTGACGAGCGCCTCGATCTGCAAATGCAGCCTGGGGATGACCTCATCGGGGGTGCTGCAATCCATGTCATCCACGTGCCAATACTCGATTCGATTGACCCACAGGGGATGAAAAGACTCCATCAGGGGACGATGCTCAGCCTCCTTGAGAGCAATCACCAATTGTGCCCGGTGCAGATCCTCCTCCACCAGTTCCAGGGGAAACCGCGGAGATGCCGGCACGGGAATCGCGAACTGCTCCAACCACCTGAGCGTGTTGCGGGAGATTGGTCCCGGATTGCCTGGTTCCAGCCAGAGCCCGCGAGACTCAGCCCGCCAAGCCAGCCCCCGCCGCTGGACCTGCCAATTGAATGACAGCTCGGCGAACCGGCTGCGGTAGTAATTGCCCGTGCAGAGAAACAGAATGTCTCTCATCGTTCCAATCCCTGTCAGATTTTCGGTGACACCACCGTTTGTCGTGCATGGTCTTCCGGGACACCCACCCGGCACGTCCTCTCGACTTTCCTTTCCTCGTTGTTACGCACCTTCCGTCAACCGCTCGATTCCATCCGTCAGAACTCCCCCGGAAACAAGCCGAGAGGCCACGGCATGCGCCCGCCTCCATCCACGGTCTCTAGGGTTTCTTCTCTCATCTGAGCGGCCCGCCTCACTCAAATTCGGACAACGGGAGTGACCTTTGTTTTTTCGGCGTGGTCTTCTGGGACGGCTGCCCGGCGTCCTTTTTCCGGATCTTCGAATCAAGAGTCCGCCCTTCCTTTGTTTTGGGGACACTGACCAAGGGTTCTTCCGCCCCATCCAGACGGTCTCCTTCCCGGGCCGCAGCCAACCGAGCCCGCCCTCGTGCGATGTATTCGGGACTGATGTCGAATCCCAACCACCGCCTTCCCAGTTTTTTGGAGACAGTCAGTGTGGTGGCACTTCCCGAGAAGGGATCAAGCACCAAGTCACCGGGATTCGAGCAGGCCCGCACAATCCGCCCCAGCAGTTGCTCGGGCATCTGGCAGCCGTGGAAGCCTTCGCGTTCCTTGAAGGTTCCCGCCACCCGGGGGAAGTACCACGTGTCATCTGTCGGCTGGAATCCCTCTGGCAGATCCTGGGGCCGCAGGATCCACGTGTCGTCTGGAAGCCGCCCGCCGGGATTGGCACGCGTATCTCCATACACCAACTGCCGGGCCGATGGAACCCGGACTGCCTCGGTGTTGAAACAAAACTTCTTGGGATTCTTGATGAAGTGAAACAAGTGCGCATGGGATCGGCTGAACTTGAATTTGCAGTTCACGCCGAAGGTGTAATACCAGATCACCCAACTCCTGCAGTGAAATCCCAGGGACTGCGAGAGCAGCTTCAACTCGGCCGCGTATTCATCCCCAATCGCCAACCAGAAAGTACCGTCCGGCTTGAGGACACGGTGGACGCCAGCGATCCATTCGCGGCACCACTCCAGATAGTGATCAGATCCCTTCCGGTCGTTGTAAACGTCGTATTTGTAGCCGATGTTGAATGGTGGGTCGGCGAACGCGAGATCCACCCGCCCCTCTTCCAGCTGCCGCATCCCCTGGATGCAGTCGAGGGGATGAATGTCGCAATCAGAGAGCATTACTCGGCCCTCGAAAAGGGAGGAGAACGCGGCCTGACCACCGAGGCAGGCTCAGGAAAAATAACGTCTGCGAGTGGAAACGAGAATGGACCAAGAAACAATCCTGCCAACTCGGCGAAGTTGCTGTCGTCAAGGGTTTCCCAGGTGCCGCAGGTCTCCGGATCGCACTGTGACTCCCCGGCCATCAAAGTATTCGCACAGCGGGATGCCGTGCTTGCGGCTGACCCCCCATACCTCCCGCAACTGCGAAACCGTGGCTGGTCCCTGCCGAAGTCGGGCCGTACACAGGTCCTGCGCTTTCTCGAGAGCGGCGGGTGCGAAATAAAAGCCCCCACCCAGCGCCACGAGGCTATGGTCCTCCACACAGACTGTCAGGATGGCCTGCAGGGCTTCCGGGCGAACTGCCAATTCGGTCAACAATTCCTTTTCTGTCGGGGGAGCCAAGCCTCCTGCCACGATCTTTCGGAGCACGTTGTGCAGCAGGGACTGTTGCGCCTTACTGAGCTGGCTCTGCAGATCAGCCGGGCCGAAGTTTTCCCCCACCGCCACGACCTCTCCCCGACCAATCAACTGCTTCCATGCCAACTCCAATTCGGGAGGTGTCGCGAGGGTCTGACAGGAGTTGAACAGTATCGATCTCGGCAACGAACGGCGGGGCTGGTGGGCCGCCACAGTGGATCGAATGCGCCGCACCATGGCCGCCGCCAACGTCGCGAGATGGTCACGGTGAACCCAGCCTCCATTTCCAGGCAGGGGAACCAGTTCTCCGCTGGCCTGAAGTTGGGCGAACAAATCAGGAAACTGCGACGGATCGATCCCCAGATTCCAGGCGGCCGCCACGGGATCGGGTTCGAACACGCCCCGGTGCAGGAACCAGGTCGAGAGCCGGGTCTGCGGCTGGGGATCCCGCCGCCAGCGCCCCTGTTCCTCACTGTTTGCCAGACGCACTGCGGGCGAGACCGCCGGGTCGAGCACAATCCCCCCGGCGACCGTTTGTTCCGGCGACAACCGCCGCAGAATGAACCGTTGCCCCCAGGCGGCGACGACGGGACGCTGCAACCGCAATTCGACGAACCCCGTCTGGCCGGGTTCCAACGGAGGACCGGCACGGGCCACGCGTGCCGGGACTTCAGAGGTACCCAGGTGCAGTCGTGTCGAAAGGCGGTCGTGAACCGGGTCTGCGGAGGAATCGAGAACTTTGAGCTCCACCAACAATCGCGTGGCAGGCTCCAGGAATCCGGGGGTGGCCAACTCGTCCCCACGAACAATCCCAAGATCGCGGCCCCCCGCCAGGTTGATCGCGCACCGCCGTCCGGCTCCGCTCATTTCGAGGGTCGACCCATGTTCCTCCACCCCGCGTACACGGAGGGGAAGCCGTGCGGGGAGCAGCTCCAGGGTGTCGCCCGGACGCACAACTCCCGAGAGAACCGAACCTGTCACCACAGTGCCATGTCCGGCGACCGAGAAGACCCGGTCAATGGGCAAACGAAAGAACTGACCGGTGGGGCGGGATGGCAGCGTTTGTACGACGGTCAGCAGCGCGCGACGCAGATCGTCCAGACCCATTCCGGTCTTGGAAGACACAGGAATCACCGGTGCACCGCCCAGGTGAGAATCAACCAACAACCTCCGCAGGTCGTCTAGGGCCAACTCAACCAGGTCGGGCTCGACCAGATCCACCTTGGTCAGGGCGACCACGCCGACCGACACTCCGAGCAGGCGGAGAATATCGAGATGTTCGCGGGTCTGAGGCATCACTCCATCATCGGCAGCCACGATCAGCAGAGCCAGATCCATCCCGGTCGCACCGGCGGTCATTTGGCGGATGAACCTTTCATGACCCGGCACATCCACGATGTGGAACTGAACATCTCCGAAGCGGAAGTGGGCGAATCCCAATTCGATCGAGATTCCTCGCGACCGCTCCTCGGGTAGACGGTCGGTATCGATTCCAGTCAGTCCGCGGACCAGGCTGGTCTTGCCATGATCGATATGCCCGGCGGTTCCCAGAACAACGTGGCGGAGGGTCATGGCCGGGGCCAATGCTCGGCTCGCAGTTGCCTGATCGAGTCCAGGGCGGGTTTCGCCCGTCCGTTGGCCGCCAGCAACCCGGCGTGGGAGTAGCGGTGCGGCTGAGAGTCGGTCAGATGATTCCAAAACACCGCCACAACACCGGGTTTGGCCAGCAGAAGCGACACATGTTCCTCGAGCCATTTGGCCTGTGTCAGTTCCGAAACCGGCTCTCGCCATGAGCGGGTCTCCACCTCGCCCGGAACAGTGAGGTGAGGATCGGGTCCGGTCGCGGAGGGGAACGCCAGGGTCACCTGCAAGGGAATTCCCAGCCCACTCCACGTGTCAATCAGTCTGGAAAAATCCAACAGGTCACGGGAAGGGCTTCCCGTGGGGTGGTAACCTACGGCGATTTCCAGATTGATGGCCGCGAGGGAGATGCCCGCACGCAACAGAGCGTCGGCGAACTGCAGGGGAGACAGGCGGTGCCGGCCCTCGACCTGATAATCGCCCCAGGGTTGATCGATGCGCAGCAGAAATTGGCCGTCTTCATCGACGCGACGGGCCGCTTCCAGAATCTTGGCCACCAGGGTCAGCCGGGCCTCTTCGGGCAGTTCCAGGGCTCCGCCAGTGTTCGCCCGGGCGGCCAGCTCCCAGATGCGGATCTTTCCCAGGTACCGGGTGAGAGCGGTCTCTACGAAATCGCAAACGAAGCTCTGCAGATTCCAGAGGTCGTGTGACCAATTCGACAGCCAGGCTGGCAGTCCACCCGGACCCAGATCGAGCAAAGGACCGCCGCGCATCAGCAACCGGTGCCGCAAGGCCCACTCGACCTGATGATCACTCACCTCCCAGTGATACTCTCCCTCATGGGGCTCGATCATCCGCCACTGCACCGGGATTCCAGCCCCGCTGAACAACCCCGCAAACACCTGCTCTTGCCCATCGGACAAGGGCGTGTCCCCCAGGCTGCAGCCCAGCACCGTGGGGAGTTGGGGATACTGTGCGTGTCGCACCCCCAGCCTTTGCTGGACATAGGCCCGCGTGAGAAGGTCCGCCCCCTGAAACGCCTGCTCCAGGGCCTGCTGTGCGAGGGCGCTCGCGGCCGCCAGATCGGATTGGCGGGCCACCGCCTGTGCCAGAAACTGCTGGGCTCCTCGCAGCAAAGGAGCCACCTCCGCCGGGATCTGCATCCCAGACCACTGCCACAACGCCAGTTGATTCCGAAGTTGAACGATTTTGCCCCGTGCCAACTCGACGGTCAGGAGATAGGGCTCCTCGCGCTCCGGCAGAGACGCCGTGCTGACCATCGGGCGGCCAAACCCGGCCACGGGCCAGGCGACCTGAAAACGGCCACTGTCCGAGATGGCCCGACGGCAGGTGACGATTGACTCCGAGCGCTCCACCCGGGTCGGCCAAATACTTTGGTCATAACCGCTCAGGAAGCCTCTCTGCAATTCGGGCCAGTCCGACAACAAGTCAGGACGAGCCACCACAAAGCGCATCACACCCATGCCGACTCGTCCCCGGTCCCTGGGAGATCACTCGAGACGGCTTTGAGGTGATGGGACGGGGAACAGGTCATAAAGCGGTCGCCGGATTCGACGGGAGGAGAACTGCCCCCTCCCTGGCGTGATGACAAACGGGACCCTCCTGACCCCCAAATGGATTCTAGACCAGCCCGTTTTTGAGTTGCAAGCTGCGATGACGCCAGCACGACCTGCGACCATCGAGACTCGGGGTTGGGAAAGAGATGCGGAAACGGCAACCCCCTCCCCCGCACCGAATGCGTGCCAACCCCAACCCGCGCTGGGTCACGCGGGATGGGGCTGGCTGTGTGCGGCCTGTGGACGATTTCGAGATCCCTGGCCTCCTACCGCGAATCCCCCGGCATCAGTGTCACCTGTGGAGCGAATTCGGAGGGACTCTCGGAATACTGGGGCCTGCGGCGAGGGACGGGAGGTGAATCGGTCCCCACAGCTCGTCGCGAGGTGGGCGGGCGACCCCGGTCCGTCCCTCCCGACTGGCGAACCTTCGCCCGCCCGACAGGAACGGCACTCGGGAATTCCTCGGTTGTGAGAGAGTCAGACTCCTCCTGAAGTGGCTCCGTCCCCGGGTTGGCCTCATCGGCATCACCCAGGGAACGAGACACGGGTTCAGAGCGAGGCACGGAGGCTGCCAATTCCCGTTCGGCGCGGGGCTTGGGCGATGCTTTGGCTCCCACCGCTCGAGCGTCCGTCCGTGATCGGGAAGGTTGCAGATACGGATCGTTTTCTTCGAGATCTGCCGAGTCTTCCATTCCCAATGTCGGTCCCTGTGAGCGGCGGCGCGGGACAGGGGCCGCCACGCCGGCGCGACCAGCCACTTCCCGAACCGACTCACGTCCGCCGGCCTTGCCACGGACCGGGGTCTCGATCAACTCTTCAGTGTCGGCGTTCTGACCACGGATGACCACGTCCTCCGGTCGTCCGACGGCACCAGCACCCGACAGGGTTCCGTCAGCAATCAGCATGCCGGGCTCACGATCCAGTTCGCGGCTTCCCGCCATCACCCACCGCTGCCAGTACTGTTCGAGACCGTCCACGTTCTTGTGGGGGTAATGACGAGAGATGGCCTGGTCCCAATTGGTTCGGTGGGCATCCTCGAGAAATGCCAGATAGCGCTGCTTGCCCCCCTCCTGCACCAGCAGTTGGGCCAGCGAATAGCCTTGGGCGTACAAGACCCGCAGGGCACCCTGATCGCTGGGATACTCTTTCATGGCCAGCAGTTGTCGCAAGGGAATCCGGCGCCGGGTGTTGATGGTTTCATTCACTGTCAGGGTCTGCACCCGCCGTTCCGACTCGATCTCCACGAGGGTGGCTGCTCCCTCATCCGCCCAGCGGGGCAGGGGACGGCGGAAGTGACAGGCGAAAATCGTATGGCTGACCTCGTGGGGAATGACGGAATCAAGGATTCGTTCCAGCGAGCCCTGAACCTCCATATTCCAGTCGCACACCTCCGCAGGGCGGTTGGGAACCGGATGGAAATTGAAGGTCGTGGCCCCACCCGCTCCAATCTGTCCCACGCGCACCCGAATCGGGCAGCGGGCCGACCAGCGCGGCAACTCTTTGCCCAGCCATTCCAGGGCGATTTGCTTTCGAAAGCGCTCGGCCGCTTCCCCCACTTTCCGGGCGACCTCCGGAGAGGATGCCGAAACGACAAAATTGGTGGTCTTGAATTCGGCGGCCGGGGCAATTCCCAAACCGATGCCCAACCAGACCGTCAGACTCCCCACCCAGCAGCTCGTGCGCGACAGCATGACCCGGAATCATCCGTGAAGAGGCAACTGCAACGATCGCCACATCCTGGGCGACAGTCCCCCCTTCAGCAAACCCCGGGCCAGCCTTGGCTGGGACTTCGGGGACTCTCACTTTCCATGATGCAAGTCTCTTGCTGCTATCAACTTCCGGAAATCCCCCTGATTTCACTCAACCGCTCGGAACAGCCCGGACACGGCACCTCTTTGTAAGTGTTACAAATCCATGCGGTGCAGAGCGGACACGAAATTCATCAGCGAAGATTGATGGGATCCACGTCGATGGCCAATTCGATGTCGGTGGGAAGCGTGCAGACCGCCCCATGCGTCCGCCAGAGAGTTTGCAGTGTTTCCAACTGTGGGGCGGCAAGTTGCAGATGGTAGCGGAACAGGTTCTTCAAACGGGTGACCGGGGCGGGGGCAGGTCCCAGAATTCGAGCGGCCAGCCCTTCCGCATCGATCGCCCCCCGCAGGGTGTTGCCCAGAGTCTGTGCGGCCCGATTGACCTCCGACTCGTCGGGACCCCGCAAGATCACGCGAATCAGGCTTTCGAAAGGGGGATAGCCCATTTGCCGTCGCAACCGCAGTTCGCGCTGCACAAATCCCAGGTAGTCGTGCCGGGCTGCAAACTGGATGGGCGGTTCCTGCGGGCAGGCTGTTTGCACCAACACCCGCCCGCCCGCCGTACCCCGTCCCGTTCGCCCCGCGACCTGCGCGATCAACTGAAACGTGCGTTCACCAGAGCGCAGATCGGGTTGATGCAGCACCGTGTCGGCCTCAATCACACCGACCAGCGTCACGTTGGGAAAGTCCAGGCCTTTGGAAATCATCTGGGTTCCCAGCAGGATCTTGGTCTGCCCAGTGCGAAAGCTCTCCAGAGCGGCATCGTGGCTGCCCGGTTTCCGCATCGAGTCGCTGTCCATCCGCACACATGAGACTCCCGGAAACTTCGCCCGAACCTCGCTTTCGAGACGTTGTGTTCCAGTCCCCAGGTAACGGACGCCTGGTTTGCCACAGGCCGGGCATTGCCTGGGGGGCTCAGTCGAGTATTCGCACGAGTGGCACCGCGCCTCATTGTGCTCGCGATGCCAGGTGAGTGAGACATCGCAATGGGGACATTTGATGGGGGCTCCACACGCCTGGCACCACAGCACGGGGCAAAAGCCGCGCAGGTTCAGGAACAGAATCACCTGCCCCCCCGCGTGCACTGCCTGCTGCATGGCCGAGCGCAGGGCCCGTCCGATGGCCGCCCCGCCACGGAACACGGGATCTTCGCGCGTATCGACCAGGTGCACCGGAGGAAGCCGCAACCCAGCCGCCCGCCGCTGGAGCGACAGCAGAGTGAACTCTCCCTGCTGAGCCCGCTGCCAAGCCTCAAGCGTCGGGGTGGCCGATCCCAGAATCAGGGGAACCCGTTCACGTCGCGACCGCTCCAGCGCCACTTCGCGGGCATGATAACGGGGCACGGTGTCTTGCTTGAAAGAGTGCTCATGCTCTTCGTCGATCACGATGAGTCCCAGATGGGGCGTCGGGGCGAAGACCGCGCTGCGGGCTCCCACCACCACCTGGACCCGTCCCGACGCAATCTGTTGCCAGTGCCGGTGCCGCTCGGCATCACTCTGATGGCTGTGCAGCACCGCCACCGAATCAAACCGGCTGCGAAACCGCCGGATGGTCTGCGGGGTGAGGCTGATCTCCGGCACCAGCACAATCGCCTGGCGTCCATACTCCACCACCTCGCGGATGGCCCGGATATAAACTTCGGTCTTGCCCGAACCGGTCACTCCATGCAGCAAAAATGGGCGAAAGGTCCCCGCACGAAGTGTCTGCAGAATCTCGTTGAGCACCCGCTGCTGATCGACATTCAACTGCAGGTCGGGCTGGCGATCTGGCTGTTCCTCGACACCGGCCTCGCGGGAGTCGATTCGCTCATACCGGCTCTGCAGCAGCCCACGCTGGCGCAGTGCATTGATCGGACCAACACCGCATTGTGCCAACCGGGCCAGTTGCTCGATCCCCATCGGCCGCCCCTCGCGCTGCAGCACCGCCAGGGCGGCAGCCTGCTTGGCCGGCAGTTCCGCCGGGTCGGCCCCCAACGGCTGGGCGGGATCCAGACTGACCAGCAGCGTCCGGCGGGTTCCCGCCTGGTTTTTCACGCCGGCGGGAATCACCGCCTCCAGAACCTGGCCCCAGCCACAGAGGTATCGATCGGCAATCCAACGGGTCAGCTCGAGCATCTGCGGCGACAGGATCGGCCCTTGGTCGATCAATTCGAGCACGCTCTTCAGGCGGGCAGTGGTCCCCGAGGGACGACCCACTCCCACACAGTAACCCACAATCGCCTGATCGCCCCGCCCAAACGGAACCCGCAACCGCATGCCCGGTTTCACAAACGGCTGCAATCCCTCGGGAATCAGATAGTCAAAGGGGGTCTCCAAGGGACGGTTGAATACTATTTGGGCGCACACTTGCTGGGCGCGATCAACCGCCTCCCAGGGGGTCGGTTCAGGCTCGGGCTCGAACAGCCGGCGTTGTTTCATCAGATCGACATCGGCACCGAGGTGCAGGAACCAGCGCGAGGGAATCTGGCCAGGGGACACAGAACATCGCCCCTTCAAGTATCGCGAAATCGTGGATCGAGAGAAACCGCTCGGAACGACCCGCCGACTCGGAATGTTCCGGCCCTCTCGAGAACCGATTCTGGCGATTGTTCCCAGGCTGCTGTGGAGGCGGTTGGCGGGTGTCGGGCACGACTGGTACAACGGAGGTGTTCCTTGACTCTCCCGTGTTTCACACCCATGTCCCCTCTCGACACTGCCTTTCAACGTTGTCTGAACCCCGCCTGCCGGGCGACTTTCTCGGTGACCGAGGTCCTCACTCGCTGCACTTCGTGCGGCGAACTGCTGGACGTCGATTACGACTGGGACCGGGTGCGCGTTCCGCGCAGCCTGCGGGAATTCGAGGCCCGCTGGAGCCAGCGCCTCGACCCGCTGGCCTACAGTGGGGTCTGGCGATTTCGGGAATTGCTCCCCTTCGCCCCGGACGCGCAGATCGTCACGATTGGTGAAGGGCAGACGCAACTGCGGGCTTCGGACCATGTCGCCCGCTACTGCGATCTTCCCGCCGGCACGCTGTTGCTGCAATACGAGGGGCTCAATCCCTCGGGCAGCTTCAAAGACAACGGGATGACCGCCGCGGCCACCCATGCCCGCATGACCGGTGCCAGCCAGGCGGCCTGTGCCTCCACGGGCAACACCAGCGCTTCGCTGGCCATCTACGGGGGAACCACCCGGCTGTTTGGGGTGGTGGTCTTCGTCGGTTCGGGCAAAATCTCTTATGGGAAGCTCTCGCAGGCCCTCGATTACGGAGCCCTCACCATCCAGATCCGGGGCGACTTCGACGACGCCATGCGGCAGGTGCAGGCGGTTTGCAAACAGGCGCGAATCTACCTGTGCAACAGCCTCAATCCCTTCCGGCTCGAAGGGCAGAAGACCATCATCTTCCGCATTCTCGAATCGCTCGGTTGGGAGGTGCCCGATTGGATCGTCGTGCCGGGAGGCAATTTGGGGAATTCCAGTTCCTTCGGCAAAGCCCTGGCCGAGTTGAAGCACCTGGGGCTGATCGACAGGCTGCCTCGATTGGCCGTCATCAATGCGGCGGGAGCCGACACCCTGTATGAACTTCATGAGCGACGGGGCCTGCGTTGGAACGGCGGGCAGGTCGACCAAGCCCTCATCGATGGCTTTTACGCCGAGCTCGATGAAAGTGGGCGGCGGGCCGAGACGTTGGCGACGGCCATTCAGATCAGTCGCCCGGTCAACCTCAAGAAGTCCCTTCGGGCGCTGGAGTTGTGCGACGGTGTGGTGCGACGGGTGAGCGACCAGGAAATTCTGGATGCCAAGGCGCAGATTGGTGCCGGTGGGTTCGGCTGCGAGCCAGCCAGTGCGGCCAGCGTGGCGGGGGCCCGCCTGCTGCGCCGGGAGGGGGTGATCGCTCCGGGTGAGCGCGTGGTCTGCATTCTCACCGCCCACCAGTTGAAAGATCCCACCGCGACCGTCGCGTATCACACTGCGGACTCCCATTCTCGGGACGAACTGCTGAAGCACGGCGTCGAGCGCACCCCGTTCGCCAATCGGCCCGTCGCGGTTCCCAATGAGCTGGACCAGATCCTGCGGGCGATCGAGGCGGCCAACCCGAACCCGGACTGATTGTCCGCGTGATTTCCACGCTGATGGGGGGAGGATCCCCGCGGACTGG
>JBKCTR010000780.1:0-3613 GCA_046318755.1 Planctomycetaceae bacterium | reverse complement strand
GTGGCCGCATCGACTTCGAAGACCGCCACACTGTCATGGCCGCGATTCGAGCCATACACAAACCGGCCGCCGGGGTGCACCACCACCTCGGCTGTGTAGCTCTCACCCGCGAATCCCTCGGGCAGCGTCCCCAGTTCCTGCACCGGGGTGAGCTTCCCGGTCTGTGCGTCGTAGCCGAAGACCGAGATGGTGTTCCCCAGCTCGTTGATCACATAGACGAACTTTCCCGTGGGATGCACGGCCAGATGCCGGGGTCCCGCCCCCGCCGTCACCCGGGCGGCCGGGGGATCATGCGGCACCAGCCGTCCCGTCTCGGGGACCAGCCGGTAAACCAGCACCTGGTCGAGCCCCAGGTCGGCCACGAAGGCGAAGTTTCCCGCGAGATCGAGATTCACCGAGTGGGCGTGGGGGGCCTGTTGCCGGTTGGGATTCGTCCCGCTCCCCCGATGCTGCTGGACGTCGACCGCAGGCCCCACGTTCCCCCCGGGATCCAACGGCAACGAGGCGACACTCCCTCCGCCGTAATTGGCGACCAGCACATACTTCCCCCGGCGATCAACCGTGAGGTGGCAGGGGCCCGCCCCGCCCGACGAACTCTGCCCCAGCAACGTCAGCCGGCCGGTGGCTGGGTCTTGTCGCCAGGCCGCCACTCCCCCCGTGGGCTTCCCGTCGGCCGCCACAAACTCGCAGACGCTGTACCACAGCGTGGGATCGGCAGGATGCACCGCGAGAAACGAAGGGTTCTTGACGGCACCCGCGACGCTGGCGGGACCCAGGGCCCCGGTCTCGGTGTCGAGAGTCGCCTGGTAAATGCCTCCCGCATCGGGCCCCGTGTAGGTGCCGATGTAAAACCGCAGCACCTCGGCCTGGGCCGTTCCCATCGCGATCAGCCCCCACAGCAGCCCCAGCACGAAGGGCGACCAACGTTGAACATGGCTCATGGTTCGGCGCTCCACAGAAGATGAGACACAGGCCGGCCGCAAGGAACAAGTCGGCGACACTGGCAGCGGCAAGTCGCGGCGAGACGTCGCGCCAGCAGGTCGCTCTTCGCGCCCATTCGCCGTGCCGGGGGACGCCCTGAATCGCGACGCGGCCCGTTCGGGGTTCAGTCGGCCTGGCGGATGCAGTAGAGCCGGGCCAGGGTGCGGATCAGCAGGCGATTGTCGGCAATGGCGGGGGTGGCCATTCCCATGTCGTCGTCTTCCAGCGAGTTGGTGTGCTCAATTTGAAACTTGTCGCCGGCGGGAATGACAAACGTCTCTCCCGCTTCACTCAGGCAGAAGATCTTCCCGTTGTTGGCCCAGGGAGAGGCGGTGAACTCAGTGGCCCCCAGTCGTTTCTTGTCGTAGATGATGTCGCCGGTCTTGGCGTTGAGGCAGGCCATCAGCCCCCGGTCATAGAGCACATACATGCGGTCGCGGTAGACCAGCGTGGTGGGGTTGTACGGGGCGGCGGTCCGCTGCACCCAGGCCACGTGCTTGCTCGACTTCTGCTTGTCGTTGAGCGTGAGGTTCCCCTCGGCTCCCGGGCGGATTGCGTAGATCGGCTTCTTCGGAGCCAAGACATACCCCGAACTGATGTAAAGCAGCCCGTCGCTCTCATACGGCGTGGCGATGGTGATGGGGGAAGTTCCCGCCAACTCCCAGAGCACCTTGCCATCGGGGCTGTACGAACGGAACTTGCGGGTCCCGGCGGTCACAATCTCGGTCCGCTCGCCGGTCTTCCAAATGAAGGGGGTCGACCAGTTGCTCTGCTCGTCCCGCTTCACGCGCCAGATCTCGTCGCCCGTGGTGCCGTCGAGGGCCAGCAGGTACGAGTCTTCCTGGTTGTCGTTGACGATATACAGCCGGCCGTCGGCCAGAGCGGGAGAGGCGGCCGGTCCCCAGTCCATCTGGGTCTGGTGCGGTTCCATGGTGCGCGACCAGACCACCGTCCCTTCGAGATCGAGGCAGTACACACCCAGGTTGCCGAAGTAGGCGTAGACGAACTTGCCATCGGTCACCGGCGTTTCCGAGGCGTAAGTGTTCTTGACGTGCAGCGGGGTCTGGGGAATTCCCTGGTGTACAGTGCGGGTCCAGACGGTGGCCCCGGTCTGCAGGTCAAGACAGAGCACCTGCCAGAGGTGTTCGCGCTGCGGGGCCTTTTTCTGCTCGCCGCCGAAGTACAACCCCTTGCGGGCTTCAGGAGGGGCGCCGCTGTCGATGCAGGTGGTGAGGTAGATACGGTTGCCCCAGACGATGGGGGACGACCAACCCCGCCCCGGGGTCTCGACCTTCCAGGCGACGTTCTGCGTGGCCGACCAGCGGTCGGGCAGACGGGCCTCGTCGGCCACGCCCCGGGAGTCGGCCCCGCGAAACGCCGGCCAATTCTGCTGCCCCCGCGCGGGTGACCCCCACAACAGTCCCAGCAGCCCCACGCACCACAACCAGCCGAGGCGAGTTGACATGTTCCATCCAACAAACAGGAAACCAACCGCCCCTGGCGACGGGCCAGGGGCCGACGCGAACCGACCCATGGCGGCGATGATAGTCCCCCACCGGGGGAAAGTCATCGTGCATGGACGATTGCCAGCCCCACCCGCCGCCCCCTACAGTGAGCGGCGCTCGGTTTCATTCCCCAACTCGCCTTGTCTCGCCCGCCATGCGACTGTGTCGATTCTCTGACGCCGGTGTTTCACGTTCCGCCTTCTATTCGGAACAGTCTCTCGTTCCGGTCGCCGCCGCCGCCGCCGAGTACACCCGCCAGACCGGGCAGGCGCTGGCGATTCCGACCCCCGATGACCTGCTGCCGTTGCTCCCCGGCGGAGACGCCCGCGAGGGGGCCCGGCAGCTCGCGAAATGGCTGGCCGGGCCGGGCCAGGCCACGGCCGCCAGTCTGGCCCTGCCCACGGCACAGGCCCAACTGCTGGTCCCCATCCCCCGGCCCAACAAGCTGCTGCTGTTGGCGGGGAACTATGCCGACCACATCCGCGAAGGGGGCGGGATCGCGGCCGAACGGGCCGAGACCTTCCCCTACGTCTTCATGAAACCCCCCAGCACCACGCTGACCCACCCGGGACAGCCCATCACCATTCCCGCGATCTCTCCCAAGGCGATCGACTGGGAGCTGGAACTGGCGGTGGTGATTGGCCGGCGGGTGAAGGGGATCCGCGAGGCCGACGCCCTCTCGGCGGTCGCGGGGTACACCGTCATCAACGACATTTCGAACCGCAAGTTCCGCCCCAACCCCCCCTTGGCAGGGGGGGAGCCGTGCTGCGCACGGGAGGTGAAGAAAGGAGACGGTGAGGGCAATGTCGGTCGCAACACGAACACACGAACACAGCAACAACAGCAACAACAGCATTAACAGCAACGAATGCTCGATCCCAAGGAACCAACAGCCCGCGCAGCGGTTAGTGTCCGCAATGTGCTTCGCTCTCACGTCAAAGAGCCTCCCAAAAACTTCCCAGGGTGCGCAGCACCAGTTCCCCCCCTGCCAGGGGGGGGTTGGGGGGGGGCCGCGCGGCGCTCGACTTTCCCCCCACGACCGACCCTCCAACACCCCTAGCAATGCGAGGTTTTTGGGTCGCTTTCGGGAGCCATTGCCAGAGGCGCTCCAACCCCCCCCGAACCCC
>JBKCTR010000779.1:0-2144 GCA_046318755.1 Planctomycetaceae bacterium | reverse complement strand
TCCCTGTCGCCAACTGACTCCGGTTTTGGAGCAGCTCTGCACCGAGTTGGCGGGGCAAATCCTGCTGGTGAAGGTGAACGTTGAGGAAGAGCCTCGTCTGGCTCAATACTTTGGAGTTCAGTCGATTCCAGCAGTGTTTCTATTGAGGCAGGGGCAAATTGCCGATCATTTCACGGGATTGCAGCCCGAGGCAACGCTCCGGGCGTGGATTTCCCGATTCCTTCCATCTGCTTCCGCAAGACTAGTTGCCGAGGCGTTGGCGGTTGAGAAGTCAGACCCCTCCGCGGCCGAAATGAAGTATCGAGAAGCGCTCGCTGAGTCTCCCAAGAGCGACCCCGTCAGATTGGCGTTTGGTGGATTTTTGGTCCGGCAGCACCGCAACATCGAGGCTCGAGCTTTGATTGAAGAGTTGGAGCAGCGAGGTTTCCTGGAGCCGGAGGCTGAGGCGATTCGTGATGAACTCGATCTCCGCGCCGCCGCCGCCGAATCAGGGGGGGTCGCATCGTGCCGGGCCGCGCTGGCGGCCCAACCAGGAGATGCCGGGCTGATCTTGAATCTCGCCGATGCTCTGGGAGCGGCGCAGCAGTTTGAGGAGGCACTCGAATTGTGCTTGGATGTGGTCAAGGCGACGACTGGTGAGAATCGTGAACATGCCCGCTCAACAATGGTGAAATTGTTCCATCTTTTAGGGTCTGAGGCTGAGTTGACCAGGGTCTATCGTCGAAAGTTGGCGACGGCTCTGTACTAGAGTTTCCATGTCGGCGATTGATTCTGTGAAAAAACCTTTCATCCTTGCTGTCTGAGCAAAAGCACTTCCTCCTGCCTTGTGTGCTCATGGGAACACTGACAATGGCGGCCCAGTTGTTGCTTGTCGGGATTCCGATCACGAGGAGACTGCCATAACACCGTTGGTCATGATCGTTGTCTTTTGGCTGTCGGCAACGATGATTGCCTATGCTCAGTTCGGTTATGCCTTGATCATGAGGTTGTGTGCCGCACTCGTTCCCAGACGGATGCGTCCCCTGGCTTGGCCGGAGTCCGATCTCCCCCGAGTTTCATTGATTATTCCCGCTTTCAACGAACAGGTGGTACTCCGAGCCAAGCTGGAGAATTCGCTGCAAATCGATTATCCCAAGGAAAAACTCGAAATCATTGTGGCGAGTGACGGAAGTCGGGATCGGACAGTGGAGATCGCCCGGGAATTCCAGGGTGCGGGAGTGGCGCTGATCGACAATCCCGTGAACCGCGGAAAAGCGACCGTTGTGAATGAGGCGGTTGAGAAGGCCGTGGGGGAGGTTTTGTGCCTGTGTGACGCGAATGTGATGTTTCAACGCGACGCGCTCCGCACCCTGGTCGACTGGCTCAGAGAACCGCAGGTGGGGGCAGTGACAGGAGATGTACGACTCCAGAGCGCTGATTCGGAATTTGGCGAGGGGGAATCTTTTTACTACTGGCTGGAACGACAATTGCAGCGTGATGAGACGTCTCTCGGATCGACCATGGGGGTGGACGGTGGAATGTATGTGATTCGGCGGGATTTGTTTCGCTTGATCCCCCCCGAAACCGTCTTGGATGATTTTTTGATTTCAATGAATGTGATTCGAGCCGGGCGGCAGATCGTGTATGAACCTGAGGCAATTGCGATCGAGAATGCCACTCCCAGGTGGACGGATGAATTTCGCCGACGGGTTCGGGTGGGGGCGGGCGTAGCCCAAACTCTGAAAAAGGGTCAATTTCCAAGTCCGTTGCAGATTGGTGATTTTTACCGTTGGATTTCTCACAAGTTTGTCCGGTGGCTCGGTCCTTTCTCGATGGTGGCATTTGCCATCAGCAGTCTGGCACTCTGGAATCATGGTTGGATTTATCGACTGGCTGTGGTCGCTCAGGTCTTGCTTTACCTGTTGGCACTTTACGGATTGCTGGCACCCCGATCCCTGAGATTCGGCGCGGTCAACGTGGCTTTCTACTTCGTCATGAGTCATGTGGCGCTGGCTGTGGGACTTGTCAAAGGAGCCTTTTTCCGACTCTCCGGACGTTGGCAAAGGACGGATCGTACCCCGATTTCCAGTCAATGTGATTCCTCAGGCAAGGTCTGAGGAATTGAGCCCTGGGGGAGCGGCACCGACTGGGCTGGCTGGGATGTG
>JBKCTR010000778.1:0-5388 GCA_046318755.1 Planctomycetaceae bacterium | reverse complement strand
TCCCTGAGTATTTGACTCCGCCAGGTCAGATCCAGACTGGCATCCTCCAGGTTGCGGCTGTCGAAAACTTCGATTCCAACCATTTGGTCCGGCCATTTGGTCCGGCGTTCGAAACGACCGACATCGCCCCTTGGGGGGCCTGAAGGTGTGCAGCGGCTGTCGGGCGCGGAGAGCAGCTTTCATCCACTCCGCAGGACCAGAACCCCGCCAGACAGCGGAGTCCAGTCGCGGCGCTCGAAGAGGACATTCGAAATGTTCGTGCCGTCGGACTGAGTCACCCGGAGGGTTGAGATCCTGGGAAGATCGCCGTAAGGCCATATCAAAAAACGAGTTGGGGAGATCGGATTGGTTCAGTGCTGGCCGGTGCCACACCGGGTTTCGACTGTGGTTGACAACGGCTGCAGATCGCTCCGGCAGCACCGCTGAGTTCCCCCGAGTGACCCCGTCGGAGTGGCCCCACAGGGAGCCCTGTCGTCAAGAATTCAGGTCGCCTCGTCCTCACTTCGAGCAGAATCCGCTGCCGCCGTCTGGGAGTGGCATGCGCCAGTTCCCGATGCCAGGAAGTGTTTGGTCACTTCCTCCCGATCCGCTGGGTGGGCTGATCGCGTGGGGGCAGTGGTGATCTGGCCAGTGATGGTTTCGACTGGGCCATTGCCAGGATCTGCGTGAGGCCGGATCTCGATCTCTCCCCGAGTCAAGAGACAGGAGCCGCGCACCACCAAGGCGGCGTCTCCGGTTGCGATTCCGGTGAACAGGCAGAAGCAGTGGGGCCCGAGGGGACCTGACCACGAATGTTGCCCGCGAAATCGGGCGTTTTGTCGGCCGACTTCTGGCCGGCGAGACAAGACGAGAATGTCCGGGTCATGGCCGCGGAGATTTTTCCAATCCGGGGTCGTCGGGATGAATCCCCGGGTGGGGCCAGCGCCCCGGGGACTTGCTCCGATCCAAATCGCCAACATGGTGACGGGGTCGACGGGAGGGGGGGGCAACTGGTGGTGAGGGTCGAAGGAGATCGAAAAGGGGGACACGCCGGGCCGTACCCCGGTCGACGGCGATGGGATTCGGGTCACTCGAATGGGACAGAGATATTCACGCCTTCTGAGCCAAAAGTCCCGTCTCGAATGGGACTTCGGGGCGATCCCGGCGGTTGCATTCGCTCTGGGGTCGCGTTAATCTATTTCTTGAGATGTGAGAGGGTTTCGCGAGCCGATTCGAGGAGTCGCGAGGTTGGTTTGGAAACCCGCGGCCGACGGCAATTGGGTGGCTGACTCGGATGGGTGAACGCCTATCGGATGAGCTCGCCAGAGATTGAGCGGCTTTGCCCGGACGGAGGCCGGAAATCGCCCGGACAGTTCCTGGTCCTCAAGTGGATCAAGGCTCGGCCAATCACACTCCGCTGCCTTTCAACTCCCGCCGGTTGCACTCGTACCGGTTCCAGTCGTACCCGGCGACGTTTGAATCTTCGATTTGGTCGAAGAGGGTGCGCTCAGACGCATCGCGTTCAAACTGTCGGCGGGCGTCTCGGTTGGTTTCTCGTGGACGCAGTTTCCGTGGGACGAGACGAGCGGTGTGAGAAGTAGGTCGGCAGGGACGGTGTTCATCCAGCGATTCCAGATTCAGAAGTGCGCATTGTGAACGAGACGACTGTCAACCATGCCGTGGCGGATGCACGATCCGAAAACGTGACGGTGATTGAGCCCGAAAGTGATTGGCACATTGCCGACTGGCGGGAATTGTGGCGGTATCGAGACCTGTTCTGGTTTTTGGTCTGGCGGGGCATCCGGGCGAAATACGCTCAAAGCAGCCTGGGGATCGGGTGGGCGATCATTCAGCCGCTGTTTTCGATGTTGGTGTTTACGGTGATTTTCGGCGGGGTGGCGCAGGTCTCTTCCGACGGAGTGCCGTATTCCCTGTTCAGTTTCGCAGCCTTGGTTCCGTGGACCTATTTCGCGAACGCGGTTGTGGAGGGGACGCAGATTCTGGTCACAAATGCCAACATGATCAAGAAGGTGTATTTCCCGCGCTTGTTGCTGCCGCTGTCGGCGGTGGCGGCCAAACTGCTGGATTTTGTGATCGCCTCGGTGTTGTTGTTGGTGCTGATGGCCTGGTACCGAGTCGCCCCCAACGCGGGCGTGCTGGTGATTCCTCTGCTGGTGGTGCAGATGTTTCTGTCGGCGGCGGGGCTTGGGTTGTGGCTGACCGCACTCGCGATTCAGTATCGCGATGTGAATTACGGCATCAACTTCTTCGTGCAGTTGCTGATGTATGCGGCCCCCGTGGTTTACCCCGCGAGCCGCGTTCCCTCGCAGTACCTCTGGTGCTACGCCCTCAATCCGATGGTGGGTGTGATTGAGGGGTTCCGATCGGCCCTGCTGGGGACCCGTCCCATGCCCTGGCTGATGATTGTCCCGGGGTTTGTCATGGCGGTCATTCTGTTTGTTTCAGGACTGCTGTATTTTCATCGGCGGGAGAGGATGTTTGCCGATGTGGCTTGACCGGTTGCTTCCCAGGCACAAGTGGATTCCGGGGTGCGCCGGACGCCGGGTGAGTGCGCGAGAGATGGGAGGGAGTTGGACCTCGGTCGGCGGGATCCCTCAGTGCGATCCCCACCTCGCGCCGTTTCCGGTTTGTGTTTGTGTGTCAACGCTCTTTCCGTCGGGCTGTTCGAGTCCGAAATGCCAGTGATGTCCAGATCCATGATCACCGTCGAGCGGTTGTCCAAGGCGTA
Source organism: Planctomycetaceae bacterium (assembly GCA_046318755.1). Classification (GTDB taxonomy): domain Bacteria; phylum Planctomycetota; class Planctomycetia; order Planctomycetales; family Planctomycetaceae; genus UBA10511. Next base: position 2,660 of record JBKCTR010000778.1, on the reverse strand, counting down.
TCGGCTTGGGCTCAACGATGACGTTCCCGACACCCTTGTCGGGGTGGCCAAGGGGTGGATCACCCGGCCAATCCGCAACTGGAAGCGGCTGTCACAGCTCAACGCAGCTCAGGCGGCTCTGCGAGAAATCCGCAAGTCGGGCGGGGTCGGTCCGGCGGCGGATGTGTCCACTCCGGCGGATGCCTCGCTGCACTGGGCTTTGCGGAACGTCTCTCTCGAAATCCGGGAGGGGGATGTGGTGGGTTTGATCGGACGCAATGGTGCTGGCAAAAGTACCCTGCTGAAGATTCTCTCCCGCATCACGCAGCCGACCACCGGTCGGGTGACGATTCGCGGCCGTGTGTCCAGCCTGCTGGAAGTCGGAACGGGGTTTCATCCCGAGCTGACTGGCCGCGAAAATGTCTACATGAATGGCACGATTCTGGGGATGACCAAGCGGGAAATCGATCGCAAGTTTGACGAGATTGTCGACTTTTCGGGGGTTGAAAAGTTCCTGGAGACGCCAGTCAAGAGGTACAGTTCGGGCATGCAGGTCCGGCTGGCGTTTGCCGTCGCCGCCCACCTCGATCCCGAGGTCCTGATTGTCGACGAGGTGCTGGCGGTGGGGGATGCCGAGTTTCAGATGAAGTGCATCGGCAAGATGCAGTCGGTGGCCAAGTCGGGCCGGACGGTGCTGTTTGTCAGCCACAACATGGGGGCCGTCTCGAACCTTTGCGAGCGCGGAGTGGTGCTGTCGAACGGAAGCATCACCTTCTCGGGGACGGCCGAAGAGGCGGTCCAGAACTACCTGTCGCTGGTCGACACGGCCGCCCAGGTGAAGCTGTCGGACCGGACCGACCGGCTGGGAAATGGAGAGGCCCGACTGACGCACTGCAACGTCTATGTGCCGGGGACGACCGTGGTGAACCAACTGACAGCCGGTTTGCCGGGGTGCTTTGAATTCGAGATCTCCCCCGAGCGGTTTGGTGCCACTTGCGCCTTCACGATTTACGACATCTCGGGGGTTCCGGTCTCGTCGTTCAACTCGCAGTCGACCATGATGCGAAGCACCGAGCAAGAGAATCGGACGTCGCGGTCGATGCTCCGCTGCCAGATTGACGAGATCCTGCTGAGGCCCGGAACGTATCGCATCAACGTGGCGGTGTACGTGGCGGGGCAGTTGGCCGATCACGTCGAAGCCGCGGCGACGGTTGTGGTGGGGACTGGCTTCGTGCGGGGGACACCCATTTTGTCCCATGGCCGGGGGAGTGTCGTATTCCCTCATCGCTGGGAGAGCGTCGAAATCGCCTCCGCGTCGCGTTCGTGAGCAGTGTCCCGCCCGTCCAGATCCCCCTGCGGCCCACTCCACGGGCGCCGATCCGAGATTTCCATGAAGACGACATTGTCGAGCCTGAGGGAGCTGTTCGAGCAGCTTCGCCATCGCCCATTTGTGATCGTTGAGCAGGGAGGAAATTGGGGCGAGGGACTGATCTGGTGGGGGGCCCAACATCTCGCAAAGCAGGCGGGGGTGTCGTTTCGATGCATCGACTTCCCCACGTTGCTGAAGTCCCGTTTTGACCGCGAGGAGGTGGTGTACCTCAATGGCGGAGGGGGCTTCAACCAGCATGCGTCGCGGCGGGCGGAAAAGGCGCTTGTGCATGCCGTCTCGACACATCCCGGAGTGGTCATTCAAGGGCCGCAGACATTCGAAAACTCCGAGGACTACGCCCGGGAGGTCTTCCAGAAACTGGGTGAATCGGTCTGCGCGGAACGGCTGGTGGTCTGGACCCGGGAGCCGACCTCGTTCGACCTGGTGACCCGGACGGCTCCCGACTGGATTGAGCTGGGGCTCGATTGGGACACCGCCCTGCATCTCGACCGGGAGACGTACCTCGCCCGGTCGGGACCGGTTCCAGCCACTTACGATTTGCTGGGGATCCGGGAAGACAACGAGGTGTTTCGGGGACGTGAGTTCAGTCAGTTTGAGGGGGTGCTTCTCGATCCCGCCCTGTACGCCGACTCGTTCGAGCACTGGCTGAGACTGCACGCCGGGGCCCGCCGCATCATCACCAGCCGGACCCATTCCGCCATCGCGGGCGCGATTCTGAAAAAGCCGACCATCATCCTGCCCGGGTCGTACCACAAGAACCGCAGCATCTGGGAGTATGTCCTCGCGGAACGGGGCGTGGTCTGGGGGGAGAATCTCGAAGCCCCTTCATTCGCACGGCGTGCGAAGTCGCTGCTCCGCAACAAGGTGCTTTCCCTTTCCCGCTTCAGCTACAAGGTCAACCGATTCACAATGCGGGCGCTCGGCGTTCCCGATTGAGCGCCCCCCTCCGCGGCTGTCCCGGTTCCGCAGCGAAACGGGGGCCGAACCCGACGGGGTGCACGGCACCCGTCGCCCCGTCAATCCCCGACGAGTTCGAGCATGTGGCGATTCATTGAAAAACTGGATTACTCGCTGCAGGGTGTCCACTGGCTCCCTTGGCGCATGCGTTACCGCGGCGGGCCGCTCAAAACGCTGCTGGTGTGCCCCCTGCGGCGTCGCGCATTGCGCGACTCGATCCTGCGCACCCGAGGGACGCAACCCCCGGACATCACCGTGGTCATCGGGGTCAGAAATCGAGGCGATTTTCGCCTTCGCAATGCCCTTGCCGCCATTCGCGGACAGACCTATCCCC
>JBKCTR010000777.1:0-8586 GCA_046318755.1 Planctomycetaceae bacterium | reverse complement strand
ACTGTACAGTTGGACCCCCGATCTTTCCATCGCGTCTGGTGCCCGGGATTCTCCCATGCTGCGACCTCTTCGCCCAATGCACTGCGATCACACGATGCCTCGAATCGGCTGGCTGCTGCCTGGCCTGCTGCTGGCGCTGTGCCTGCTTGGCGGTCTCACCGCCACCAGTTGGGGACAGCCACCACAGCCAGCCGCCGGGGCGACCACTCCCGACTTCGACTGGAAGGGAGCGTTGCCGAAGTTCCGCCCGGCCGATCGTCCCCTGGCGGGGGCTCGGGCCGAGTCGGGGCAGTTGCCTGCCGAAGGGGCCGACCGTCGGCTGTTGCTGGGGGTCGAGAATGTGGGCCTGCCCGTCATGTATGGCGGGCAGAACCAGAATCAGCGGTTTCTGGCGATTCAGGTCATCCTCGCGAACCTCACCGCCAACCCGCTGACCATCGCCCGCAAGGATGTGGAATTGGTGGTGGATGGGCAGAGCCAACCCCCTCAGGATGCGCCGCAGCAGTTCCAAAACCAGGCGTTCCAGGTGGGCCAACAGGGAGTTGCCCTGCAAACAGCCCAGATGCCGGCCGAGGTCTCCATCCCCTCCAACAGCGCTGTGCGGACCTGGATGTTGTTTTGTGACTTGCCGCCGGGCGGGCAGATTCCCCGGCTGGAGTTGAAGATCCGGGCCGGAGGTCAGACGGAGCAACTCGATCTGCAGGAATTCACCCGACAGCGGTTGGGACTCGAGGTGCAGCGTCTGGGCCCCCGCAAGGCGTTGGGACGGGTGGTGCTGAAGGGCGATCTCGACATGCTGGGGCTGGGAGTGCTGGCGGACGAACTCGACCGCCTCGCCAGTGAACGGGTGGTGCGGGTGGTGCTGGTGTTTCAACCACCGGCCCGGATCTACGACTATCAGTTGTTCAACTGGCTTCAGGAGGCGGCCAACCCCATGGGCCGAAACCAGGGGCGGGAAGACCAGTTCCCACCGATTCCCACGGTTCTCCGCGAGCTGCACCTGGTCAATCTCCCCTCCCCCGGACAGGGTCCCCCAGACCCCAACCAGCCCCAGCCGCCGCCCCCCGTCGACATCTCGGCCCACATTCTGTTCAACGCCCGCGGTGGGGCGGGGTCTCCGCGGCTGCACGGACGGGAAGTTGACGCGGTCATCAGTGCCCTGCGGGGTGCCTACGAACTGTTGCCCCGGAAAGAACTGGTGCAGTCGCTGCAGTCCGAAGACCGTCTCGAGCGGGTTGCCGCCCTGGCCGCTGGCGGCGCGCGGCTTCCGGCCGATCAAATCCCCCTGCTGCTGACCGCCACGCAGAGTGAGGATGTGGCCGTGCAGCAGGCGGCGATCGCCGCGCTGGGACAGTTGGGAACTCCTGCCGCCATCGCGCGGTTGGCCGAACTGGTGCGGACAGGTACGGACGCGAGTCGTCAGGCGGCAATCGCCAGCCTGGCGTCATCGCGGTACGCGGCCTCGCATGAGGCGGTGCTGCGACTGCTGCGCAGTGAGTCGCCGGAGATCCGCAAGGCGATTGTGCGCGGCCTGGCTCAGTTTCCCCGCCCCCTCTGGTCGCAGGCGATCTACGACTTCGTGCAGAGGGGGCCGGAAGGGATGAATGTCGAGGCGGTCAATGCGTTGGTGCAGGTGGGACACCCCCGGCTTCTCGAGGTGCTCTCCCGGGCGCTCGCCGACAGCAACCAGGAACTGCAACTGCAGGCGCTGACCGTGTTGGTCCGCCGCCCGGACCGGGCGAGCGAGCAACTGGCTCTCGACTACACACTGAAGCACCTCGTCGACAAAGATCCGCAGGGTCCGATGCAGGAGCTGTTGAACCGCGTGAAGGATCCCCGGTCGCTCCCCCTGCTGCAGAACCGGTTCGATGCGTCCCAGCAGAAGTCGAGTCTGATCCAGACCCTGGCTCTGCTGGGTGATGCGGAAACCGCCCAGTTTCTGCGCGACAAATACGACGCCCTGCCGACCCACGAGAAGGCCGCCGTGCTGCAGGGCATGACCCGCCTGGCCCCGCGGATGTTCCGGGAACTGGCCGAGGCGGCCCTGCTTTCGAGCGACGCCTCGCTGATCAGTCAGGCCCTGCAGGGATTGAATGAAGATGGCGGCCCAGAGGTGGTTGACCTGCTGTTGAAAGCCCTCGAGCAGTCGAAGGAACCCAACTCGTGGCAACAGCTCATCTACGCGCTGGCCAACACCGGTTCGAGCAAGGCGCGGGCCGCACTGCAGAAGCTGCGCAACTCGCCCGACGAAAACCGACGCAATGTGGCGACCAACGCCCTGCAGAACATGCGCTACCGGTCGCCTGGATTTCATTACTACAACATGGCCCAGTCTCTGGTGCGTGAGAAAAAGTACAAGGAAGCGGTCGAACAGTTCGGGCAATGCCTGACCATGGATCCCGAGTTTTCGGACGCCCTTGCCGAGCGGGGCCTCGCCCAGATGCATCTCGAAAAATATGCCGACGCGGGGGCCGACTTCCACAAGTGCCTCGAGCTCGACCCGGCCAATCACCTCGCTCTGACGGGAGAGTGTCTCACGCTGATTCTGGCGGATGGCAAGTGGGAAGAGGCAATCCGCAAGCTCGAAGCGGGCCGCGAACAGCATGCCGCGAATGTCATCTTCCAATACAACTCCGCCTGCGTTTATGGTCGGGTGATTGAGCGGCTGACCAAAGAGCCCGAGACGCCGGCCCGCAACGAGCAATTGACCAAGTTTCGCCAGCAGGCCTTCGCCGATCTCAAGAAGTCTCTGGAACTGGGGTTCCGCGATCTCGAGTTGATGAAGGCCGATCCGGACCTCGCCTCATTGCGGGGAAGTGCGGAATGGGAGGCGGTGCTCAACACCGCCCCAGCCAATCCTGGTCCCCCAGGTCCCGGGGGGCGGCGCCCTGCCGCGGTCCCCAAAAAATAGTCTGTTCTCCCAACACCTCATCTCAGCCACGCGACCAGGACGCAAGAAAGCCACACCTCGGATGGTCTATCTCAACCGGATCTACACCAAAACAGGGGACGACGGCACGACGGGGCTGGGGGACGGTACCCGTGTTCCCAAGACCCATCCCCGCATCGTCGCGTATGGGGGTGTGGATGAACTCAACTCGAGCCTGGGGCTCATCCTCTGCGAGGACTCCCAGTTCGAATTCGCCCCTTGGCTCAGTCAGATTCAAAACGATCTGTTCGATCTCGGAGCCGATCTCTGCGTTCCCGAGGCGGAACCCCCCCAGGAATCGGAAGCGGAGGACGAAGACGAACCCCCCGCCCCCACCCCGTCGCGCGCCCCCCTGCGCGTGATCGACAGCCAGGTGGAACGTCTCGAACGCTGGATCGATGAGGCCAACGCCCGACTGGCGCCGCTGACGAGCTTCGTCCTGCCCGGGGGGACGGCCACAGCCGCCCGGTTGCATCTGGCCCGCACCATTTGCCGCCGCGTGGAAATTGGCGTGCTGCAACTCGCCGAGTTCGAGACCGTCAACCCGTTGGTCCACTGGTATCTCAACCGGCTCTCGGATCTGCTGTTCGTTCTGGCGCGCTGCGCCAATCATGGCGGGCCCGGCGATGTGCTGTGGCAGCCTGGGCAGGGGCGCTAGCGGCGTTCGACCGTGGCTCGACCGTGCGTCGCATGTCCGAGCGTCGCTCGCCGTGTGATTCTGCCGTGTGATTCTGCCGCGTCCTGCGGCTGTCTCACTGCGGCACGTCGGGCCGCAGCATCCTGACAGGGCTCAGTCCGCACGGGCCGCGCCAGTCCCCGGTCATTCGATCCCCAGTGCCTCGCGCAGGCGCCGCCACGGCGCGATGTAGCTGGCGAAATCCAGTCCATCGACCGAGGGGGTTTGTTGACGGGTCACACCGTCAACGGCGGGCCCCCGTCGCACCAGTTCCACCAACACCTGCTCCTGGAACTCGGCCGTGTGGTGCCTGAGCAGGTCGACCCGGCCCCGTTCGTGGGCAAAACCCGCGGCCAGGGCGTACCCCCCCCAATTCGACACTCCGCACACCACGGTCCACGTGCAGCCGACCCGGCAGGGGATTCGTCCGGCGTGCTCCCCGGGCAACCGGCGCGTCAGATCGTCCCAACACAGGCTGCCCATGCCGATCTCGTTGGCACCATCTCCCACACCAATCGTCCGCAGTGCGGGAAGCTGTTCCGGCCAGCGTTCAAACAACCGGTGTAACGGTGCGGTGTACTGGTCGATGGCCACCCCCCGCATGTTGTGGCAGTGCCCCTCCTGCGCTGGCTCGACCCGTCGCTGGAACTCGCGCACCACCCGCTCGTCCGCACCCGACTGCCGCCCCACACTCTCCCGCGTGTGCGCGGGTCCCACCCGCTCGATCGCCACGAGGTGGGTTACCCCCAACCGGGCCGCCCGAGCAGTGAAGTCGCTTTCCCACTCTTCGAACACCGTGGCCGACTCGTCCGGGTGTTGAGGAAACGGGCATTCGCTCACACAGTCCACCGGCAGTCCCGTGGCCTCGGCACAGACCCGCAGGGCGGGGGCGCACAAGCGGTCGGTCAGCAGTTCGACCTCTACGCCGTCCCGCCGCAACACCTCGGCCAACAGGGCAGTTCCCAGAGGACCGTCGGTCTCGGCCGCGGGGGGATTCCCGAGGGGAATGTAAAACCCCGTCACCAGCACGACCCGGCGGGCCCGCCGAGCGAGGTCGACACAGGCCTGTTCCAGATGCCCCGCGGCCAGGGGGCCCCACTGGGCCTCGCTGGAGATGAGCCCGCGGGCGGCCGGGTCGATGCGAATGAGTTGTTCGAAGTGATCCAGCATGCAGGGCCTGACCTGTGGCAGAGGAGACAACGGCCGGATTCTCGCGGGGCACCCCGGGGCTGGCAAGTCGCCGGGCCAGCCCCCACCCCATTCCGGTGCGAAGATGTGACTCGACCGGGCCAGCTTGTCACAATGGGGCAGTCCCGCACCACGTGGGTGCCGCCGACCCCACCTCACGTTCATCAAGATTCTGCCGTGCTCAACTCCCTCTTGTCCGCGATGCTGCGTCCGCTGGTGCGCATCCTGGTGGGATTGATAGCGATCCCGCTGTTTCGGCTGTTTGCGCGGCGGTTCATCCGCTGGGACAAGTTCAACGCCGAGTTAACCAAGGACATCGAACAGTGGGTCCGCGGCTCGTTGTTGCTGTTGTTGGCAACCGCGAATGTCGAGACTGCGCTGGTCGATTCGGTGCGGGGCTGGATCCCCACCCCCGCACCGGCGGACCAATTCAGTGTCGACGATCTGCTCGACGCCCACTCGGCGAATTCCCACTCCACCCCCCAGGCGACCGCCCCGCAACCACTGCTCGACGCGACGGGAACTTCGCCACCACGCCGCAGCCGATGGGCCTGGATCAGCCTGGCGCTGCGCTTGCTGCTGGCGGTGGGGGTGATCGAAGCGATGCCCGACCAGGCGCTGTTCTCGATCATCCATCCGGGTCCCGGCAAGCTGCTGCTGCCCCCCGGGCAGCGCATGCGCGCCGCCCGCGAACAGCTCTGGCCCTTGGTCAAAGGGTTGCTCTGCCGCCATCTCGACCGGTCCTCCTCGGTGCTGGCGATTCTTTCGGTGATCATCGGGGGGCGGACCTACGTCGAGGCGGGGTGGATCTGCTATTTCCTCGCGATCGCACAATTCCTGGTGATTGGGTTGGTCTCTTCCCGAGACAAGGCGATTGATGTGCTCAGCCGGTTCGACGCGGCGGTCGAGCGGCGGCGGGAGGAGCTGGAGATGCGAGAAGAGCGGCAATTCGATTGAGCCGGGGGGGCAGCCGGCGACGGGTGGGGGCTCGCGGTGCGGGCCGGTTGAGCGGGGACTGGCGGAGCGGGCACTCGGCCCGTTCCTGTTCGACCGCTGCGGTGGAGCCCACCGCAGCCTACCGGATGCCCAACAATCCCCGCCGAAACGACCTAAACCGTGGGGGACGGCAACTGACGTTCGGAGGGTGTGGCCAGGGTCTCCCCCGGGGGGTTGGCATCACGCCCCAGGCCCGCCAACACGAGGCACGCGGTCCCCACCACCAGGAAGACATCGGCCAGATTGAAGAGGGGCCAGGAATATTCGGCCACCAGTTCGGGAAGTCCCCAGCCGCGCCACCGGAGACCGGGAATCGTGCAATCGATGAAATCGCGCACGGCATAAACGCGGCGGCCGGCGAGGTCGGTGCAGCCGTGCCACCCCAGTCGGTCATAGAGATTTCCCAGGGCTCCGGCAGCGATCAGCGACAGGCAGACTGTCACTCCGGCACTGCGGGCCTCTTGCCTGACAAACAGCCAATAGAGAATTCCCGCAACGGCCACCAGACTGAGACCGGCAAACCAGGTGGTCCACCCCTGCCCCCAGCCGAAGAGCGCTCCGCGATTGAAACTGGTCTGGAACGCAATCGAAAACCGACCCCAGAGCAGGTTCGTCTCCCAGGACCAATCGCTGCTGCGGTGTTCATATCCCAGCAGATCGAACGCCCGAGACTTCGACGCCAAGTCGACCCACACCAAACCCGCCACCACCGCTCCAAACAGAATCGCACGGGAGCGGGGAACCGGGTTCATGGACCGAAGTCCTCCCGCTTACGGGCGCAGTTGACGCAGGTCCGCGCATAAGGAATGGCCTTCAATCGCGCTTTGGGGATCGCCGACTGATTGGAGGTCTTCCCTTCTTTCAGACAGACCTCGCAATCGCCGTAGGTCCCGTCCTTGATCTTCTGGAGGGCGACGGCGATTTCGGCAAGGGTCTCCTGCTCATTGGCGACCAGGGAGAGCGCGAACTCCTGTTCAAAGGCGTCGCTGCCCAGCTCGGCCATATGGGTGGGACTCTTGGATTCTCCCCCCACATCCTGCCGGTCTTTGCCCAGCGCCTCATCGGTCAGCTGACGGACATCGCCACGCAGGCGGGCCTGCAACGCTTCCAAGAGCGTCTTGAACTCGGCCATCTCCGTCTTCTTCATGGCGCCTCAGCCCACAGGGAGTTGCTCGGAACACGACTCGCGTAGCAGATTGTCCCCGAAAAACATCGGTCTTTCAAGGATCGCCACCGCCAGTACCCTGCCAACCGCCGAGTGAGAATATAAACTTGCGTTCACTGCATCGTCATTTCCCAACACATGAACACACCGCCACCCACCGATCTTCGGGAACCGTTCGCGGGGGGGATCGCGATCCCGATCCCTTGACTCCCCAACCCGCGCCAGCGCGTGTCACCCTTGGCGATGCCCCCCCGAGTGCGTCGCGAACGTGGACCGACGATCGGCTCACTTCCGTCCGGATGGCACGACGCCGGGACTCCATCGTCGAACCTGCTGGCACCGCCCCCCCCTGCAGGTCACATGTCAGCCGCGGATCAACTTGGCACCATCGGTTTCCGCGATCTTCCAGGCGAAACCCACTCCCCTTGAGAGACGTTTCCAATGCCCATTCAAGACGGACAGGACATGAATCGGAACTGCGTGGGATGCTCTCGAAAAACGGCAAGGATCAGCCTGCCAAACAGGTGCTGCCGGGTGATGAATGGCTGAAAGATTGCGCCAGGAGCGGGTCGTTGATGACCGATGTGGAAAACTGCGTCGCACACCTGACCAAGCTCAACACCGAGTTGGTGGCGTTGGCCGAAATCAGACATCTCAGAAAGAAGCCGTTCGGAATCGTTCCCAAGAACAAACTTGTCAAGCAGACGTTCAATGACACCACCACCACGGGAAAGCAGTTCACGGGGAAGTTTCGCCGACACGACAACATCCTCCATCAGGCTCTCGGCGCATCAGAAATGAAATGAGGATTCAATCAAGGTCATCAGGAGGGGGGGCTCCCAGCACGCACCCTACTTCTGACAGGTTTCGTACAGGCGGATGACATTCGAAAGTACCTGCTCAAGCACGGGTTTCACTGGAACGACATCGGCGCCGCGGAGAGTCACAAAGCGTTCATCCATCGCTTGCACTGGTACATCTCACGGTTTCGCCAATCCAATCGTGCTCAGTGGTTTTGTCCAGGACTGTTCGTTCCGCGAGATTTTCGCGAAGTCTCCGACGGGCGGCATGCCAGCCGCGCGGGCGGCCCCGCCGGGGACTGGAAGGGAAACCGACTCGGCGGCACAGAGACCCGCTGTTCTCGGGCCGGGGTTCACTCGTAAGACGTCGTCCACGGCCGGCCGCCGGCGTGTCCTCGACGATCATAAGATTGTGCCGAACGCAACCCTGTGCCCGGCTGGACACGGCAAACCGGTTTCCGAGTCGCCGCAATGGCTTTGCCCGATTGGCGGTCTGGAAGGTGTCGCGAATCTGCCGTAGATCGAACGGTCCCAGCCGCATCCGGGTTTGCCGCGGCCCGTGGAGAGGTCCGAACCGGAGTCGGGGAATTGCCAGGCAAGCCAAGATTCTTTCCAGACAGCTTGGTACACTCACGCGGACTGCAAGGGTTTCAACCCGCCCCCAAGGTGGCCGTCGAACACTCTCAGTCCGTGGACCCTGCCCGATGCCCGCCGCCCCTCCCCCCTCGACCACTGTCAGTCTGGTCTTCCGACTCACCCGCACCCCGGGTGACGCGACCACCTGGGAGCAATTCGTCTTTCTGTATGGTCCGGCACTGATGGAATGGTGTCG
>JBKCTR010000776.1:0-2267 GCA_046318755.1 Planctomycetaceae bacterium | reverse complement strand
CTCCCCGACCGACTACGAGCTGAAGGTGATGCTGCAGCGGACGCAGACCGAAGAATACCGCGTCGCCCGGCACAGCAAGGAAATCAGCGAATTCGAACTGGAACAGGCCGAGGCGGCCCTGCTGCGCACGCGCCCGAACTCGGCCAGCGACATGCCCGATGGCGAGTTTTTATTTTCCCTGAGGGCCCCCCCCGTCACGGTGCCTGGGGGCACGTTTCAGGTGCTGCGGGTGATGCAAGAGAGCGAGGCGGTGGTGACCCCCGGACAAAACCTGCTCGAACTGGGGGACCCCAGCGATCTGGAAGTCGAGGTCGATGTGCTCTCGGCCGACGCGGTGAAGATTGTGCCCGGAGCACGGGTCTCGCTCGAGCAATGGGGGGGAGATCAACCGCTGGAGGGTCGGGTGCGACTGGTCGAGCCGTCGGGGTTCCTGAAGATCTCGGCCCTGGGGGTCGAAGAGCAGCGGGTGAACGTGATTGTCGACTTTCCTGACCGGACCCTCGTTCCCAAGACGTTGGGAGATCAGTTCCGGGTCGAGGCCCGGATCTCCGTCTGGGAGGGGGCCGATGTGTTGCAGGTGCCGATGAGCGCACTGTTCCGCCGGGGTGACTCGTGGGCGGTGTTTCGGGTGATCGAGGGGCGGGCCGTGGAAACACGAATCACAATCGGCCATCAGAACGGGCGGTTCGCCGAAGTGCTGGAGGGGCTCTCGGAAGCGGACACCGTCATCATTCACCCGGGAGACCAGGTCAGCGACGGGAAACTGGTGCAGCCGCGGGTGTAATGGTTGCGGACTCGGAGGGCGGACGGCCGATTGGGCGGTGGATCAACATCCAGAGCGCGCAAAAAAACAAGCGAACCATGCCGCGATTTCGGATGTCTGATTCACATACCCGACACGAATGGACCCGCCGTCACGCGAGTGAGGCGGTGCGATCGAGCCGGGTGGCCAACAATCACACGACCCTTGCGGGAGCCTGATGCGAAACACAGTTTGACTGCCCGGTTGGAATCCATGTTTTTATAACAAGGGGTGTGGGTTCGAATCCCACCAGCCACCCTGATTTTCAGGAGGGCTGTAGTTTAAATGGAAGAACATTCTCTGACCAAACCCTCGTCATACTGTGGAGTTCGCTCCCTCACACCTTCTGCCATGGTCAGCCGACAGAGGCTGACCACCTCGCATCCCGTCACGGCCCTGCATCAACCCGCACGGCGTGACGCCGCGAAAGATGGAATGACTGCCTGTTCGGAATCCATTTTTCAAAAAACAATGTCTGACCAACAACCTCGTCATTCCGTTTCACTCCTTTTGCCCGGAGCGTCGCAACGACAACCCGGTGAGACCACGGCTGCCCCGCATTCCCGCGCGGGGAGCGCCCCTGTGGAGTATGACACCCCCCCATGAACACCTCATTTCCTCACAAAACGTTGGGACCAATGGAATGACTGACTGATCGGAGTCCATTCTTTAAAATGACACCTCTGATCAATCTCCTCGTCATTCCATTTCTATCGTCGTGCCCCCCGGGATTTCGCAACGACTCCCGGTCGGCCCGCGGCAAACCGGCGCCTCACGCAGAGGCCCGGCCGCAAGTGTGATCTCCGGCCGGCACGGACCGGCCAATTTTCTGTATCGCCCCTCTCTGGAAGGAATCCGCCCTGGCCGTGTGGCCACGGCGGGTTGTTGTGGTCGGCTCGACTGGCGATCGCCTGATGGTCTGTACCGAACGGTCGTTCGGTGTGATCCCGAAGCGACGACCATTCCTTCGTCGAGCCCTGTTCATCGGAGGCCCTGTTACATGGCCAACCAGAAGCTGTTCACAAGCATCACCGCCCGCCCTCCCCAGGCGACCGCCCGCAACGAGGCCGGGGGACCGGCGTATCAGCGGGAACCCCGGCACGCCCTCGCGCAGTTCGCCGCGACGGGATGCTTCAACGGAACGTTCTACGCCGACGGCGCGACCCAGCTCGGGACGCTGCGGTCGCTGATAACCCAGGTCGACGACAACGTGTTCCTGGCGAAGCTGGCGGTCTACAGCCGCGAGCGGGCGTTCATGAAGGACATGCCCGCGGCTCTGGACGCTACGCTGCCGAACCGTGAGCCGGCTGTGGTGCAGCACGTAGTCGCCCTCGCGGCAGACGTCGCACCAGCTGCCTTCCGCTGGGTACGTGCAGTCGCCGAGGCACGCGCGCCACTCGATGCTTGGCTGCTTGCGCCACTGGTTCGATGCAAGGCGCTGAAAGGTCACTGCACGGCCACCGAC
>JBKCTR010000775.1:0-2468 GCA_046318755.1 Planctomycetaceae bacterium | reverse complement strand
ACCCCTCGCCTGGCCCCGCCGGTGGCGGTGTTCCACCTCGAGGTTGACGCCGAGCACGTGTACTACGTCTCGGTGGATGGGGTGTTGGTGCATAATGCGTACGCTGTGAATGCTTCGGACGGTGTGCCCCGTCCGGGTATTGACGTGGGAGAATACCGCTTGGTGAATGGTCATCACGTACATGCCAAGGCTGGATTTAGGGGGCATGGCACATATGATCTGACCCAAGGATTCAGCATCAGCCAAGATTTCATGCGGACTCGCCGCTGGAGTCACCAGGCAATGACAAATAAACAGAGAGAGCTTTTTGGTGAGCTGGCCCGAAGTGGACGTGCGAATAGATTGGCGGAACATACACGAATTGCTGAGGAAGCCCTTGTCGCTGGCGGAGCAACACGAGCTGAGGCGCAATCACTTGTGCTAGAATCTTTGCAAGACTTGGCACGCCAAGGTGTGATTGCACCCACTCGTATTCCTTGGCAGAACTAGGAGGAGACATGTCAAAGGCAGCGCTCGATAAATTCGGTCAGTTGCTCATGCGAGATGTCAGGGATGAAGCAATCACTGACTGGAAGATGATAATCGACGGTCGAATGAAGGGTGATCTCGCAGAGAAGATACGGGAGATGCTCCGCAACGTCTCTGAAGCTGACAGGAAAGTACTGTTGCAACTTATCCCTGGGGTTGTGGATACCGTCCTCCATCATTTGCTCTGGACGACAGAGCAGCAATCGGATTTGCAAGTTGGAATCAAAATCGACGACAGGATTGAGGAACTGAGGGAAATATCCGACGGACTGCCAGGTGAGCTCTACACTGATGATGGGTGGATTTCCCGCTACAGCAGGGAAGACCGATTGGTCTATTGAAATTCAGCATTGGAACTACTGTCCGAAACGGACAAGCGACAAACACTCATTGCCCGAGAATCGACATGTGTCGCGAGGCAGGTGGCAACTGTAGAGCGGACTGTCGCGTCTCTCTCGTTTTTGAACGGCTGAAAGAAGTGGTCGCGGAGAACTAGGATTAGACTCTCGAATGACACCACGAATCCTACGACAGTTCCTGAAAAACCGTGGCCGTGTTGGTGGTTACATGTTCACGGGAGCGCATCGGCATTTCTGGCAGCGTGCAGACAAGAAGTTGCTCGAAAGTCTTACAAAACAAGGCATTTCCTTTACGGTGTACTAATGCGGTTTGACTTATTTCAGCAAATGTCTCCGAAGGAGGCTGCCGAATTACTGGACCAATTTTTACGCAACGGACGACAGATTTTGCACGAGTCAAAAGTCGAATTGACAAACATGAAACTCGACCAGTTGGCAGAGGAGTTAGGGAATCTCGCCTCACAAACACAGTTCGTTGGAAAAAGCCCCGATCGCAATCTCCCTCAGTTCATACTAGACACTCCGATATATCAAGACAGTTTATTCGAATTCGCCCCAGAGTCGAAGCGGTTCGTAGTTTTCTGGGCCTTCGTGATGGGCGAATGGCTGGTTCGGTCATTCAATTCCCTTCACTGGAAAACTGGAGACATGTCTTTTGCCACGGGTGCGATGCCGGTAGTTGCGGGTTTTGGGTCGAAGAAAGAAATGCCCGCTCTCCTTATTGCCGAAAATCTGTTCCGCAAATCGAAACAGCATCCGATGGCGTCGGAGCTATTTCAAAAGAGCCTTCAAAGATGGGTGGACAATATCTAATCGGATTTGTGAAAGGCGCTAGGCCTGTAATCAACAGACCGATCTCCCAAGTGAGCATATTGATTCACGGTCTTCCGAGCAGCGAAATCGTCGCCTCCGTCGGAAGGTCTCGGCTGCCGCGTTGTCGGGTACGGCGGTACTCTGCGACTAAGCCATTCCAACCCGAAGCGCCATTTCGCGGGGATGGAATCGGATCTGGAACCGTTCGGAGTCGTCGCGGGTGAGTGCATCGATGGCAGTGACCGCTTGGCCGCGGAGTTCCCCGCTGCGGGAGACCGCTCGACCTGCGCGGCGAACCGGCTTTGGCGCGGGACTTTGGAGGGGCGTGGCGGTTGTCCTGGCGGTGGCGGCTCTGGCGTGCTGGTTGGGAAAGCCGGGGGCCAGTCCGTGTGCCCCGTCGACGGCGGCCTCGCCAACAGCTGCCCCGCCCACGGCTGCCCGTGATGCCGCTGGTGTTGCGCTGGCCGAGCAGTCGCCGACAGCCCGGCCGCTCGGAAGCGAGCCGGTGACCGGCCCGTCGGGGGCGGCCTACTACGCCCGCACGATTGAGACGATTCAGACCGGGCAGCGGGTCTTGGCCCGCAATCCGGAGTTGGCTGGGGGGGAACTGCCGGATGCAGCGGTCGATCCCGCGACGTGGGTCAACATCCGGCTGCGGATTCAGCGTGCGGTGCCGGTGGCCGTGAGTGTAGATCGAGAAGAGTTCAACCTCGTTGTCCAGAACCGCGGGCAGGTTGCAGGCCGATCGGTTTTCAGCCGGTCGGGGAT
>JBKCTR010000774.1:0-1910 GCA_046318755.1 Planctomycetaceae bacterium | reverse complement strand
AAAAACGCCTTCCGCACGCCGACGGCACGGCAGGCCAGCGTCTTCTTTCCTGATCAGGCGGAGGGAGGGAATGCCGCATACGGGCATTTGCCCCGAAATCGGCGAGCATCCGTTGAATGCAAATCGGTTCCGGTGGCGGCCGTTCCTGACCGGGCCCCGGCAACTCACCTTGATTCCGCCGCACAATCCGGTTCGAATCGCCGGTGACCCACCGTTCTCCTCTCCCTCCTCTCCGGTTCCCGCCATGGCTGATGAAGCGTCTGCGAAGAAAGCGTCCCGCAAGGAGGGAAAGGTCTGGCCCGATCCGAGTGCCGGGGGCGGCCCCATGGAACTGTCGGCCCTGCCTGCCGATCGCCTCGCGTCGGCCGACGCCTATCGCGGGTTCGTGATGTTCCTGATGATGGCCGAGGTGCTGCGGCTGGAGTCGATCGCCGCGAAGCTCCCCGACAGTGCCACCTGGAAGTTTCTGGCCTTTCACCAATCGCATGTGGAGTGGGTCGGGTGCTCGCTGCACGACCTGATCCAGCCTTCGTTCTCATTCCTGGTGGGGCTGGCGCTGCCGTTTTCGATCGCCAGCCGGCGGAGGCGGGGGCATTCCGTCTGGCGGATGGCGTTCCATGCCCTGTGGCGGTCGATCGTGCTGGTGCTGCTGGGGGTCTGGCTGCGGTCGGTCTATTCATCGCAGACGAACTGGACTTTCGAAGACACTCTGAGCCAGATCGGCTTGGGTTATCTTGCGCTTTTTCTGCTGGGGCTGACCCCCCGCAACGTGCAGATCGCGGCGTTCGTGCTGCTGTTGGTGGGCTATTGGGGAGCCTTCGCCTGGCATCCGTTACCTGGAGAAGACTTCGACTACGAACGAGTGTTCGTCACCCCCGACTGGGCCGCGGCGCACAACCAGACCGGTTTCGCCGCCCACTGGAACAAAAACAGCAACCTCGCCTGGAAGTTTGATACCTGGTTCCTCAACCTGTTTCGGCGGGAAAGCGAGTGGGTGGCCAACAAAGGGGGGTACAGTACGCTCAGTTTCATTCCCACGCTGGCCACCATGGTGTTGGGTTTGCTGGCCGGGGGGGTGGCCCGCGAGCCCCGCGAGGGGTGGCGGAAACTGCTGATCTTCGTGGTGGCGGGACTGGGGGGGTTGGGACTGGGTTGGGCGGCGAATCACTTCGGCATCTGCCCGAATGTGAAGCGGATCTGGACCCCCTCCTGGGTGCTGTTCAGCGGCGGGTGGTGTCTGCTGATTCTGGCCCTGTTCTACCTGGTGATGGATCTCGCCAAGCTGCGGGCGTGGGCCTTTCCCCTGACGGTGATTGGCATGAATTCCATCGCCGCGTATTGCCTGGCCCATGGCTTTGACGGCTACCTGTCGCGGAACCTGACGACGCACCTGGGAGGCAAGTGGGACGCGCGCGTGGCCACCTGGGTGTGCGAGAGATTCCAACCGGGAGGCGACGTCGCCGGCGGTGCCGTGGAGGGAGCCGCGCCGGCTGCCGGGGCGCTCCCCACAGCGGCCGAGTTGGGGACCATTTACGCTCCGCTGGTCAGCGGCTCGGTGCTACTGCTGCTGTTGTGGCTGATCTTGTGGTGGATGTATCGCCGTCAGGTGTTTGTGCGGGTGTAGCCGGCGGCGGGAGGTCGCCACCGAATCAGCGAGGTGCCGAGGGAGGCGTGGGTGGCGGGCTGGTGACCCCCGCGGCCCGCATCTCCTGCTGGATCTTCCGCGCCCGTTCGAGGGC
Organism: Planctomycetaceae bacterium; assembly: GCA_046318755.1. GTDB lineage: Bacteria > Planctomycetota > Planctomycetia > Planctomycetales > Planctomycetaceae > UBA10511. Next base: position 171 of record JBKCTR010000774.1, on the reverse strand, counting down.
GACGGCCGATGGGGCGAAATCGGGAAACAGTTCGAGCGCCGCCTCGAAATGGGGAATGGCTTCGTCGACGTTGTCCTGCACGGCCAACATCAGGCCGAGGTCGTGATGACACATGGCGAGGTCGCCGGGTTGGACCTTGCGGCGGTCGATCTGGGGAGACAGCGCCGCCTC
>JBKCTR010000773.1:0-2451 GCA_046318755.1 Planctomycetaceae bacterium | reverse complement strand
CTGGGCCAGATGGCCCCCAGCCGAGCCCCCGGTCACCCCGATGCGATGCGGATCGACGTGATACTTGCCGGCGTTCGCCCTCAGCCAGCGGACAGCCGCCTTCACATCGTGGACTGCCGCGGGGAACTGATATTTGGGGGCCAGCCGGTAGCTGACAGTGATGGCGACATAACCCCGCTCGGCCAAACGCAGGCACAGAGTGTTGTACCCATCGCGGTGCCCGGCCCGGAAGCCACCACCATGTATGCAGACGATGGCAGGGAAGGGGCCCTCACCCCCCTTGGGGCGGGCCAGGTTGACCTGCAGGTGTTGGTTGTCGGGGTTCGAGTACTCGATGCCGGGCTCCCAGACCACGGTGTCGGGAATGACCAGCGTTTTCGCGTCCTGGGCCGCCACGCGAGTCGCCCCGTTCGGGCCCATCAGCACCGCCACGCAACCGGCGGTTACCAACAGCAGTCGAGAAACAGTGGACATCGATGAAGTTCCCCGCAAAGTCAGGTTGAACAAGGGACAGCCTGGACCACGGCGGCTGCCAACAAGACCCCCACGCGAGAGTTTGGAGAGTTCCCCAACCGTTGTGAAGCGAAGCCGAGCCTATGCGAGCCTTGAAGGTGAAAATGGGCTCCGAGGGGCAGATTCGGTGAAGTCCGCCAGCCGTAGCATGCGGTTCAGGGCCAGATGCAGTGCAAGGTTGACGATTGGTGAACAGGATCTGGGTCGAGGATCAATTCAATCGGGATGGGCTAAGAGTCGGGAAGGTCGTCATTCCCGGACCAGAGAACACGCCGTGTGAACTCGACAACCCCTGCCAGACCTGACAGAATATCAAGATTGATGGTGTTCCCCTGTCTGCTTGTCGAGTTTTTGTGGAGAGACCGGCTGTGTCCGAATCGCATCCTGCCCCGTCGCATTCCTCGGGCGTGCCCGCAGTTGGGCAGGTGATATCGAACCCCGAGTTTGACGCCCGCGAGATTGAGCAGTTCGGCGAGAAAGACGGCCAGGCGATCCGTGTGATTGGCAAGATGCTCGTCCTGTTTTTCTTCTATTCGCTGGTGGTGATGCTGTTTGTCGGGTACTGGACCCGCAAGACCGCCAATGCTCCCGCGCATGCTGGGGGACACCATGGCGAGCACGCGGTAGAAGACGACGACGAATAGTCGGTCGTTGGCGTGACTCTCTTGCCCTTGGCGACCTGTTGCGCCACCCCCGGTTCCGCGACGCTGTTTTCGGCTACCCTCACTTTCCCCGCTCGGTTCACTGCCCAACTGTTGGTTGACCAACACTTGGGCTGGGGGGTTTGTCTGGCCTTGTTATGGATTGGTTGGCTGCTGTTTCGGCTGCGGTCGGATCGCGCGTGGGTCTGGTGGCCAACCATCCTTTGGATGCGGTGGAAGCAGCGTTCGATGGCATTCGCGCCTGGAGGAATCGTCTTTGCCGGCAGTTCGAGCATTCGGTATTGGGAATCGCTCGTCGCCGACATGGCCCCGTTGCGGGTCTTGGGCCAGGGGTTTGGTGGCTCGAAACTTTCGCAGTTGGTGACTTGGACCGACCGGCTGATTGTCGCGCACCAGCCTCGGGGGGTGGTGGTTTATTCGGGCGAGAATGATCTGGCGGGTTTGCTGGGAAGCCGTCGGAAAACCGCATCGGAATTGGTCCCCATGTTCGCGCAGATTGTCGAGCGGGTGCAGGCCCAGCTGCCCGCCACCCGCGTCTATTGGGTGTCGATCAAGAAGCCCCCCGCCCGGCGTGAAATCTGGCCCGAGATCGACCGGGCGAATCAATTGCTGGCCGAGTTTTGTGCCGGTGATCGGCGGTTGGGGGTCATCGACGTGCTGACCCCGATGTGCGACGAGTGGGGGGTGCCTCGCGAGGAGTTGTACGGGGCCGACGGCATTCATCTGAATGAGGCGGGGTATGCGGTGTGGACCGCGGTCATCCGTCCGCGGCTGATGGCCGAGTCTCCCGAGCCCTGATCGGATGACCGAAAACCGCCCCCCCCATTGTGCCGGCACCGACCCGACACGGAAGCCCTGCCATCGGGACTGGGCCAGTTCCCGAGAGGGGACCGACCCCCTCACGACCACCGGACCAAGCTCTCCCCGTATTGCGGCATGACTTCGGTTGATCACGTCCCGCGGTCCTCCAGGACCAACCCCGAACAGAGACATCGGCTGCGAACACACGATTCCATTTCGATTATCCCCTCCGCCATTTGATGCCGCCTACCGCAGAACTTCGCAATCTGGAAAGGAAATGGGGATTTTTCCCTGGGTGGCGTGGGCGGCTTACCTGTTCGTCACGAGAATCCGTTGTCCCAGCCGCAGCGGACCCGTCAGAACGACTCTCCGTCCGACCTCCACTTGGGGCGGAGCGATCAACAGGTGTGCCATTGGTGCTCTGCCACCCCAAACAACAGCGATTGCGATCGATGGCGGATGGACAAACCAGGGG
>JBKCTR010000772.1:0-2803 GCA_046318755.1 Planctomycetaceae bacterium | reverse complement strand
ATGTACAACCGCCAGAGGGCCTCAGCCTGCCAGAATTCCAGGACGGCCATCGCCTCGATGAGGTGGGCGACCTGCTCGTCGATGCCATCGAGCATGGGGCCACTGACCCGTTGCTTGGTCAGTTGATCGACCCGCTTGTAGATCTTGGGGAGCATCTCGGGAACCGCCACGCGGCGCAGGGCCCAGGCGGCCGCCACGCGGGCCTCGGCCCGGGGAATCGACTGCAGTTCGAACAGCCGTTGGGCGGCCGGTTGGTGTCGGTGTTGGCCTACCAACAGGGCCGCCTGTTCCTGGCCGCGCCAACTGTCTTTCCCCAACACCGCCAGAGTTCCCTGCCAGATGGCGGGGACCAATTCGGGCTGTTCCAGCAGCTTGTCGAGCTTCGCGGTCACTTCCTGGCGCAGACTGGGCACCAGATCATCCAGCAACCGGGAGACCGGCCCCATCCGTTCCGGGGAGGGCAGCGTGGTGTAGGCCCGCATACCCTGACGGCGGACGAGGTGGTCGGCGTTTTGCATCGCCTGTTCAGCCAGGGGCAGCACCAGGTTGCAGTCGATGTCGTTGAGCCGCTCGAGCGCGTCAGCCGCCACGGCCGGTTCGGAATCAACCGCCAGCTTCAGCAATAGGGCGTGAGCGTCGGGCTGCTTGTGACCAGACAGCAGGCGGGTGGCCGCCAGGCGGTTGATCAGCGACACTCCCTGCTTCTGGTCCAGCAGTTTCTGGGCGTCGGCGACCAGTCCGTCGGTCTTGAGTCGTCCGGCCGCCAAAGCTGGCTCGAGACGCAGCTCGGCGGGCTGCAACACCCCGTGGGCCATCTCGAGCAATTGCGGGACCGCCGAGGGGTCTCCCGAGAGTCCCAGGCCGCGGATCGCCAAGACACGATCGCGATGGCGGGTTGCGGGAGCGGTCAATCGGTCTTGCCAGGTCTTGCGAATGGGCTCGAACTGCCACTCCCCCAGGGCCCGTTCGCAGATGCGGCGGACATCGCCGGGATAGTTCGCGGCGGCGGTGGCCAGTGCCTCGGCCGAATCGCGGGCGTCGAGCGCCACCAGGGCCTGGGCCGCGCCGGCGCGGGCGGCCGGATGGGTCGACTCGGCCACCACCAATTCGCGCAGGCGGGCAATGCCGCGGTTCAAGCCCGGAACACCCAGCTTCGCCCCGCGGGCCATCGACTCAGCGGCCATCCGCTGCAAGTCGGCCTCGGGGCGGTCGAGCGCCTGGCTCCAGACTTCCGCCAGGCGGTCGGAGAACGAGGTCTCCATCGGTGCCCGGGGAAAATCGGGGTCGGAAAACATCAGGTAATCGGTCTGAAGCTGGGCGTGCGCCCAACGGCCGGGCAGCGTGGCGGCCAGGCACAGCACAAGCAGACAGAAGAGGCGGCGGAACATCGCTGGGGAGACCTTCATGGGGCTACTGCGGCCGCGAAATGCGCCACGTCTGGACCAACAACACAATCAGGCTGACCACCGAGGCCGCGCCCAGGAACCACCAATTGCCGGGAATGAGGTTGTAATCGGTGAACCCCTCGGCCCGCAGGGCCGACATGGCCGCCCCCGCCGGGTTCACCAACAGCGCCTTCTCCACTGTCGACTGGCCGAACGGCGCGTCGCGTCCCAGCCAGATCAGCAGGGGAACCACGCTGATCAGCAGCAGGGCGATGTAGGCGACCGTGGTGGAGGCGGTGGTCCGCGCGAACAGGCTGCCGATGCCCGCACTCAACATCATCGAGAAGACCGCCGTGAACGCGAGGCAGATCAACGCCCGCTGCACCTGGGTCACCATGCCCGGTTCGATCATCACGATCACCAGGTACCCGGGCAACGTCGCGCAAAAGACCAGTGCGACCGTGAGGATCACACTCAGCAGTTTGCCCCAGACGATGCGCCAGGGAGACAGGGGGGTGCTCTGCAGCAGCAACCACCCGCCGCTTTCCCGTTCCGAACTGAGCAGGGCGGCCGCGATGCTGGGGGTGATCAGCACGAACAGCGCCACCTGCAGAATGACCATGATCGCGCCGATGCGGTTCACGTTCCAATCTTGCGAGCCAGCGGTCGTGGCGAAGGCGAGGGCCAGAGACAGCACGGCCATCATCGCCACCAGCCGCAGCAGCCAGTGCAACCGGCCAAACTTCCGACAGCGGAATTCCTTGACCATCACCGGATTGACCAGCGGAGGAATGCCCGGGCTGCGGCGGTTGGGATCGACCAGGAAGAACAGCCGGCGGAAAAGCCGGACGCCCGCCGACTGGTCATCGGCCACCATCCCCGCCGAGCGGGAACGGTCGAAGATCGAGTGGTTGAGCCGGACGAGGGTCCAGACGGCACACACGGCGGCCATCGCCAGCGAGAAGATCATGAACCGGAAGGGGACATCGGTCACCGACATCAACCCCTGGCTTCCCAGATCGCCCGCTCCCAGCACGCTGGCCAGGGCCGCGAAGGGAGACGCACATCGCAGCCAATCACCGATCCACGCCAGATACCCTTCGGTTCCCTGGAAGAAGAAGTGGGGCCCCAGCGAGACCACGCTGAGACCCAGCATGATGCCGTAGGTCACGCGGATCGCGCCGTCGATCGTTCCCGCATAGGTGCTCACCAACAGGCCCAGCGTCGAACACTGCAACACCACCAAGGCCAGCAGCACGTAGAGTTTCACCAGGTGTCTGTCGAACCGGATCCCCCCCAGGGCGTAGCAGGCACACGCGGCGGGCAGACTGAGCAGCATCACCAGGCCGGCCAGCGCCAAAATCGCCAGCAGTTTCCCGGTGTAGATCTTCCAACCCCCCAGGGGGGTGTTCAACAAC
>JBKCTR010000771.1:0-2989 GCA_046318755.1 Planctomycetaceae bacterium | reverse complement strand
GATCACCCCCGATGGCTTCGCCCTGACCAACTTCCACGTCACCAGCGGGGCGGGTGACTTCATGAAGTGCGGCTTGAACAATGGCGAACTGTACGACGCCGTGATTGTGGGAATCGATCCCACCGGTGACGTGGCCCTCATCAAGCTGTTCGGCCGCGATGATTTTCCCGTGGCCACCCTGGGAGACAGCGATCAACTCGCGGTGGGGGAAGCGTGTTACGCGATGGGAAACCCATTCCTGCTGGCCACCGATTTCTCTCCCACGGTGACCTACGGCATCATCAGTGGCCTGCACCGGTACCAGGGACCAGCCGGCACGTTCCTGGAATACACCGATTGCATCCAGGTCGACGCCTCGATCAATCCGGGAAACTCGGGGGGGCCGTTGTTCAGCGCCACGGGAGACCTCGTGGGAATCAATGGCCGGGGCTCGTTTGAAAAACGGGGTCGGGTGAACTCGGGGGCGGGTTACGCCATTTCGATCAACCAGATCAAGCACTTCCTCGACCACCTGCGGGGGGGACTGATTGTTGATCACGCCACGCTGGGGGCGGCAGTGGCGACGAAGGACGACGGCTCGGTGGTGGTGACGAACATTCTCGATTCGAGCGAGGCGTTCCGACGCGGGTTGCGGGTGGATGACGAAATCGCCTCGTTCGCGGGGCGGCCGATCCGCAGTGTCAACCAGTTCAAGAACATCCTGGGGATCTACCCCAAGGGGTGGAAGCTGCCGTTGGTCTATCGGCGGGAAGGGCGGAAGCAGGAGATTTACGTGCGTCTGCGGGGGCTGCACCGGCAGTCGGAAATGACCCTGCAGCCTCCCGAGCGTCCCGCCGAGGAACCCAAACCGGGAGACAAGGACCAGGACAAAGGTCGCAAGCCAGGGGGCCCCAAGCCCCCCCGTCCCGCAGGGCGGGGCAAGCCCAAACCACCGGAACAGTACGCGAAGTTCCTGGTCGAGAAACCGGGGTTCGCCAACTTCCATTTCAACCAGGTCGAGCAGGACCTTGTGCTGCGGGCTCTGGCCGGCTGGGGCGACTTCAAAACTCCCACCGGTCCCTGGAAGCTGACCGCGCACGCGATCGCCGCCGATGTCCCGGCCGTCTTCACCCTCGCCGACGAACTGTGCGGTTTGATCCTGGCCGATGGCCAACAGGCCTTCGCGCAAGAGACGAATGCCGAGGCGAAGCAGGCCGATGAACCCCCGGCAACCGGGGGGCTGTTGCTGGCCCTGCATCAACTGCGGTGGCTGCTGGCCAAGGGGCCTCAGGCGTTCAGCGAGCTGTACTACGCCGGCAGTGAACCGCTCGATGGCAACGGCCCACTGGTGGATGTGCTGGCAACCGAACGATTCACCGCCCGCACCCGGTTTCTGTTCGACAAGCAGTCGGGTGAATTGATCGGTTTCGACACCGAACGGGATGAAGATGTCGATCCCTGCGAAGTGCGGTTCGAGGGACTCGGCGAGTTCCAGGGACGCAAGTTTCCCAAGATTCTGATCGTGCGGCATGCCGACCGGGAATTTGGCCGGTTCGAACTGCGCGCAGCCAACTGGGGTGATGCCTGATGTCTGCTGACCGTACTGGTACCTCTGTCTGGCAAGCGGCCTGCCTGGGTTTGTCGCTGGTGCTGTGCGGCCTGGTGGCGGGAGCCCCCGCGCAGCAGGCGAACGCTCCGGAAGAAGTGACACCCACGCAGACCGAGGCCCCCGCGCAAAGCCGGCAGCAGCGGGTGATCGAACAGGTCTCGCGCCGAGTGGTCAAAATCTTCGGTGCGGGCCGGCTCAAGAACCTGTATGCGTATTCGTCGGGCTTTCTGGTTTCCCCCCGGGGACACCTGGTGACCATCTGGAGCCACGTGCTCGATGAGCAGGAGGTGACGGTGGTGCTGCACGACGGCCGGCGGTTCGCCGGGCGAATCGTGGGGGCTGAACCTCAGCTCGACCTGGCGGTGCTGAAGATTGATGCCGAGGATCTCCCATTTTTTGAGCTGGACGAGGCTGTCACCCCCCCCGTGGGAGCCCGGGTGCTCAGTTTCAGCAACATGTTCAAGGTGGCGACGGGAGATGAACCGGTCTCGGTGCTGCATGGGGTCATCTCGGCCCGCACCCGGCTGGTCGCCCGGCGGGGAGTGTTCGACTCGGCCTACAACGGACCGGTGCTGGTGGTGGATGCCATCACGAACAATCCAGGTTCGGGGGGCGGAGTTCTGACCACCCGCGACGGTCAGTTGGCCGGGATGGTGGGGAAGGAATTGCGCAACGCCCAGAGCAACACCTGGATGAACTACGCCATTCCGATTTCGGAACTGAAGACCGCCATCCAGGACATCATCGCCGGGACGTTCACCCCCAAATCGAACCCGCTGGAAGCGCCGCTTTCTTCGCCGCGATTCCTGCCGATCGATTTTGGACTGGTGTTGGTCCCCGATGTGATCCAGCGGACCCCGGCCTTCATTGATGCCGTGCTGCCTGAGAGCCGGGCGGCCGACGCGGCTCTCAAGGCGAACGACCTGGTGCTGTTTGTGAATGACCAGTTGATTCAGTCGGTGCGGATGCTGCGCGAGGAACTGGCACGGCTGGAACCAGGCGACACGCTCAAGCTGGTTGTGCGCCGCGAGAACATTCTGATCCCCGTGGAGCTGACGGTTCCCGAGACAGCGCGCAAACCGCGCAAACGGGCCACGGATCCCGAGGCGACTGGCGACGAACAGTAATCGTCCCCGGTCCATCATCACCCAGTCCGTCATCAGCCGGTCCGTCATCAGCCCGGACAGCGGTTTTCCCGAGCGGGCTGCGTTGTCAGCCGATTTCGTGGGATTGGCCCCGTGGAGACTGAGTCCCCCGTGATGGCTCCGTTCGCGTGGCGTCCGTTGTGATGGCGCTGGAATTCTCGCGCCGGTACCCTGCCGTTGCGGCGGGATGATTGGCGTGCCTGGCCTGCGGCGGACACAAGCGGCGGGGAGGGCCGGGCGCGACACCAGTCCCCAC
>JBKCTR010000770.1:0-8600 GCA_046318755.1 Planctomycetaceae bacterium | reverse complement strand
CCACAGGATCTGACCCCGACGGAATCGTCCGAATTGATCCGTCAGCTGCTGGCCGGCTTCCAGGGCCAAGTGGTGCAGCGCCGCCCCACCTGGGGATATCGGCTGGCGGCGTTGGGGGCTGCAGTTGGGTTATGCCTGCTGTTGCTGGTCTATGCCGCCACCGTCGTCGCGGTTCCCCTGGGAGTGTGGTGGTATTTCGCACGAGCGTTGCCCAATGCCAGGTATCTTCCTGGGCGACTGATGTTCTGGGGTGTGATGCTGCATTATGGGATCGGAGTGGGCGTGTTGGGGTTCCTGTATGCTTTGGTGCGGCCGCTGTTTCGCTGGCAAGGCAGAGTCCGTGTGCCGCTGCAGCTGCGTCCCGCCGAGCACCCGGTGCTGTATGCATTTGTGACGGCCATTGCCAGGCAGGTGGGTTCGCCGGTCCCACACCAGATTCACCTGCATCCGCAGGCGAATGCCTCGGCCATCCGGCAGGGTCGGGAACTGCTGTTGTCGCTGGGAGGCCCGCTGTTCCTCTCTCTCGATCTGCGATCGATGGCAGTTGTGATCGCCCATGAGTTGGGGCATTTCAGTCAGACAGGAGCCTCCTGGATTTCCTCGTTTGTGCGCCGCGTGACCAACTGGCTGCTGGAAGGAGTCGTGCATACCACGGTCGTTACCGATTCGGTGGTCGAGATTGATCCCGACAGTAGCCGGGCGGCCGTGGTCCTGGGCGCCATCATCCGGGGAACGATGTGGCTGGGACGGATGTATCTGCTGGGTTTGGCGGCAGCGGCCCTCTCGATGAGCCGCTTCCTGACGCGCCGTCAGGAGTTCGATGCCGACCGGTATGCGATCCAGCTCGCAGGTTCGGCCCAGTTCGAGGTAACGACGCGCCGATTGGCGGAACTGCATGTGGCCGAAGAGCGATTTCTCAGGTTGCTGATGCGCGATCTGCCCAGCGACCTCACACCGGCGAAGTACAGCCGCGAGGTGGTGGCCCACGCCGCCGTTTTGGACGATCGCGCTCAACGTCAGGTGGGGCGGTTGTTGGCCCCGCAGAGCGCCTCCAGGTGGGACACCCACCCCAGTCCTGCCGATCGCGTCGCCGCTGCCGCCCAACTGCAACACCCGGGGATTGTGCAACTCACCGGCCCGTCGGGCTGCCTGTTGAACAACGGGGCATTCGAACGGCTGCGTTTCGGCCGTTGAGACACGGTGGCGTCGTTCGCCGTTGGCGGGTCCGGACAGTCTCACCCCCAAATTGCACGTCTCTGAAGCACGCTGCCTCCACCACTCGAACCGGCGCAGACTCTCCGGGGCTCGGGCGGTACCATTCCCGCCGTCATGGAGACGACCCTGCATCGCCAGCTCAAGCAGTTTTACGCCCCGGACGGCACCCCCCAGGAAGTCACCCTGGGGGAGTACCGGATCGATGCCGTGCGCGATGGCGAATTGATAGAGATTCAGTCCGCTTCACTGGGGGCCCTGCGTGACAAAACCCGCCGACTGCTGGCCAGTCACTCCGTCCGCATCGTCAAGCCGCTGGCGCTCAACCGGCGGATCGTGACTGGCGAACGCGGGGGGAGTGTCGAGTCCAAAGGGCGCCTCAGTCCGCGGCATGAGGGGTGGCTGCACCTGTTCGATGACCTGGTGCATTTTGTGACGGTCTTCCCCCACCCCCGGCTGACGCTCGACATCTTGCTGACCGAGCAACTCGAAGTTCGGCAGCCGCACGCCAATCGACGACGTTGGGGACGCAACTATCGGGTCTGCGACCGCTCGCTGACCGCCGTCATCGAGTGCCGTTCGCTGTGCACGCTTGCCGACCTGATCGCCCTGCTCCCCCCCGCACTCCCCCCGGAGTTCACCACCGCCGACCTCGCCCGCACCGCCGGTATTCCCCGGTGGTTGGCGCAGCGAGCGGCATATTGTCTGCGGCAAACGAACGCCGCTGAGGTCGCGGGAAAACAGGGAAACGCCTGGGTGTACCGGCTGCGAGACCTAGCCGAGCCCGCTGCCGCGCCGACCGGTCGTCGCAAATCTAGACGCCCACCAGCGGCGTAAGCCCCAACGCCCCCAGAATGCGCTCGCAGGCAGTCGACCGGTTGAGCACGTAAAAGTGGATTCCGGGAGCGCCGTTTTTGCGCAGATCGAGCGATTGTTCGGCGGCGAAGTCGACGCCAATTTCGAATTGCGCATCTTTGTCGTCCTGCACCGCCGACAGCCGTCGCGAGAGGTCGGCCGGCAATTCGGCACCACACAGCGACGTGATCCGCTGGATCTGCGCGAAGTTCAGAATGGGCATCACGCCGGGGACAATCGGCACCCGGATGCCAGCTTTTTCGCACCGCTCGCGGAAACGATAGAAGGCGTCGTTCACGTAGAAGAGTTGCGTAAAGATGGCGTCGGCTCCTGCATCCACCTTCCGCTTCAGGTTCGTGATGTCGACCTCCAGCGACGGTGCCTGAGGATGCTTCTCGGGATAGCCCGCCACCCCAATCCCAAACTGAGGAAACTCGCGGTGAATCAACTCGACCAACTCGTTGGCGTACCGCAGGCCCCCCTCGACCTGCTTCCAGTCGGCCTGGCCGGCGGGGGCATCCCCCCGCAACGCCATGATGTTCCGCACCCCATGCTGACCGGCCCACGTCAGCCATTCCCGCAATTCATCAACACTCCCCCCCAGGCAGGTGAAGTGCGCGGTGGCGGGAACATCGAACCGCTTGGTGATCTGTTCGCAGAGCTCGAGTGTCCGGCCACGCGTGCTCCCCCCCGCCCCATAGGTGCACGAGATGAAGGTCGGGTGGAATGCGGCCAGTGGAGCCACGTTCGCCCACAACGCGCCATCTCCCTCGGCTGTCTTGGGAGGGAAGATCTCAAACGAAATGTCGAACTGTCCGGAACGGTAGGCTTCGGAAAGGGGGGGCGAGAGCGTCACAACAGGGCCGTCGAATCGAGAAGGGGTCAGGAACATCCAGAGAGTCCTTCTCTAGAATAGTGCACTGGGGTAGGATCGCAAAAGTGGGTGGGGAGAGGTTTTGCCGCGGTTCTCCCCGCCCCCCACCGGGGCCGCTGTCTCCGCCCGAGACACCGCCAGAGGCCGAGAGTTGTCCCCTGGGGAATTCTTGTCTGGCCGCGCTCCCGGGTGGAGTTCTCGGGTCGTGTTCCCGGGGAGTGGTCCCTGGAGTCGAGTTTGGCTGGGGGGAGGGAAGGTTCCGGGCCCCTCACGGTCCGGCTGCTGTTCATGAAAGGCCCAGCACTTTGCGGATTTGGCGGTGTGTGTTCACATGGTGCGTGGGAGGGTACGTCGCCTGGACCGGGTGCCTGGGGGCGGGTTTCCTGGGGGCCGGCCATGGCACTGGGGGGACGGTTGCGGCAGCGGAACCGCTGGCCTGGGGAGCCGACCGTGAGGGGGGTGGTCCCTATCTCTATCCCGACCCAGCCAATCCCGCGCGAACCATCGGCTTCGAGGTCGATCTGGCCGAGGCGCTCGCCCGCGAACTGGGCCGTCCTGGCCAACGGCACGTGCAGTGCGACTGGTCGCAGATTCTCGAGGTGCTGGCCAGGGGCGACATCGAAGTCGCCCTGAATGGCTACGAATTCACCCGCCCCCGGGCCGCACGGTGGTGTCCCTCGTGCCCCTACTACCTTTACCAATTGCGGCTCTGCACCCGGCGGAGCGACACTCGGCTGCACGACTGGGATGGTCTGCGTTCGCCTGTGGCCGACGCCCGCTTGCGGGTCGGCGTGCTCGAAGAATCGGCGGCCGACGTTTTGGTCACCAGGGAATTCGGCACCACCTGCGAGGTCGTCCGGTACTCGGGCTCGATCGATGCCTTCGAGGCGCTCCGGCAGGGCAAGCTCGACGCCACCGTGCAAGACAACCCGGTGGTCACCCACTACCTCGAACAGGAGGGACTCTACCCAGATCTGGACGCCCGGGGAGAGCCACGTTCGGAGGGGTTTTATGTCATCTACCTGCGGCCCGACGACCAGGCTCTGTGTCAGCAGCTCAACGCCGCCCTTGAACACCTGCGTGCCTCGGGTGCGTTGCAGACGCTCTATGAACGGTATGGTCTGTGGAACGATAACCAGGCCCGGCTCCCCCAGGTCTGGAGTGGTTGGGACTCGGCCCCGCGCCGCGGCGACCTGCCTTCGTGGCGCGACCTGCGGCGGTGGATTCCCAAGTTGCTGCACGCGGCACTGGTGACCATCCAGCTCGCCTGCTGCGCAATGCCCCTGGCGATGGTGATGGGTTTGGCGGTGGCCCTCGGCCGGTCGTGGTCGACCCCGCTCCTGGGAGGGGATGGCGGCGGCTGGGGCGCGTGGCTGTTGCGGACAGTGCTGGGGGCCTACGTCGAATTGGTCCGCGGAACCCCCCTCGCCTTCCAGTTGTTCGTGATCTATTTCGTGCTGCCGCGTCTGGGCGTGACCATCTCGGAGTTCTGGTCGGGGGTGGCGGCATTGGCCATCAACTATTCGGCGTACGAGTGCGAGATCTTCCGGCTCGGGCTGCAATCGGTCCCGCGGGGGCAGATGGAAGCCGCGCTGTCGCTGGGCATGTCGCGGCCCCTCGCGGTCCGCAGAATCATCCTGCCGCAGGCGATTCGCACGGTGATTCCCGCGACCGCCAACGACTTCATCGCCCTCTTCAAAGACACCTCGGTGTGTTCCGTGATTGCGGTGGAGGAACTCTCGAAGCAGTACTCGATTGTGGGAAAGAGTTCAGGGCTGTTTCTGGAAGCGGCCGCCATGGCCGCGGTGCTCTACCTGGCGATGAGCTATCCGCTCTCGCTCGCTTCGGCCTGGCTGGAACGAACCCTCAAGAGATCGGCCTGAACGAAGCCCAGGGTGGTCTCTGGGCCGGGCGGCAGGGCCGCGCGGAAATGGAAAGGTGTTTGGCATGCTGCGGATCGATGATGTGCTGAAACGGCACGGGGCGCTGGAGATCCTCAAGGGGTGTTCGCTGGAACTTCCCACCGGGGCGGTGGGGGTCTTGATTGGCCCCAGCGGCTCGGGAAAGAGCACCCTGCTGCGGTGCATCAACGGACTCGAGACATTTCAGCGGGGAGCAATTGACGTGGGCGGGGTGCGGTTGAATGCCGCCGATCCCCCGGCCACCCGCCGGGCAAGTCTGGCGCAGATCCGGCTGCGGGTGGGCATGGTGTTCCAGCAGTTCAACCTGTTCCCACACCTCACCTCGCTGGAGAATGTGATGGAGGCCCCGGTGCAGGTGCTGAAGTTGCCGCGGGACGAGGCGCGGGAGCGGGCGCGCGGGTTGCTCGAGCGGGTGGGGCTAACGCAGCGGCTCGACAGCCTCCCGCACCAGCTCTCGGGAGGGCAGCAGCAGCGGGTGGCGATTGCCCGCGCCCTGGCGATGCGCCCCGAAACGATTTTGTTTGATGAACCAACCAGCGCCCTCGACCCCCGGATGACCGGCGAGGTGCTGTCGGTGATGACCGATCTGGCACGCGAAGGTCAGACCATGCTGGTCGTGACCCACGCCATGAATTTCGCCCGCAAGGTGGCCACTGTGGTGCATGTGCTGTCGCAGGGGCGGGTGGTGGAATCGGGGCCTCCCGACCAACTCTTCGATGCCCCGCAGCATGCCGCCACGCGCGAACTGCTGCACGACGCGCAGGCGGTCTGAGTATTCACTCCACCGGTGCCGCGTTCAGCGGCCACCACAGGTCAACAACAATCACCAGACGCCGGTCCCACACACAAGGGTCCCGCCGACGATCCTCCTGACCAACCCGGAGTGGCCCCTTTTACCTTACTGCCGAGCGACAGCCACCGCGTGCCGACAGGCCCCCCTGTGAAACCCCATTCCCCCCGTCGGGGGTCAGGGGAGATCGACGGGGACGCGCCGCTTACTTCTCGACAATCCAGAGATTGCGGTAGAGGACTTGGTCGCCGTGGTCCTGGAACTTGATCGGACGCGGGTCGGGACCTTCCGCCGCACCGGCTCCCGTCTTCCCCGTCAGTTCGACGTTCTTGTGGATCTTGATGCCATTGTGCCAGACCGTCAGTCGGGCAGGCTCGGTCTTCTGCCCCTGATCGTCAAACCGGGCGGCCCGAAAATCGATCTCGTACGTTTGCCACGTCTCGGGGGGGAACGACATGTTCAGCAACGGCGGCCGTTGCTTGTAGAGACTGCCGCAATCGTTGTTCTGGCTGACCAACCCAAACGAATCAAGAATCTGGACCTCGTAACGCCCCTGCAGATAGACGCCCGAATTTCCCCGTGCCTGGCCCCGGGCCTCGGGCATGAGCGGCGTTTTGAACTCGACATGCAGGCAAAAATCGCGGTAGCTGCGGGTGGTCTCACAGCCCACCTGCAACAGTCCCTCGGGGGTGATCCTGGCGTTCTTCAGCTCGCTGGTCGGCCCTCCCGCGAAGAGGACGATGGCAGTCCCAGGAGGGGGCGTCCCCTGTGTCTGACTGGTTCGCACATACCGCTGAAGGGTGCCCACCGATTTTCCCCGCAGGTCGGTGACCCGCACCTGCCAGCCATCCACTTCGTACTTGTGGACAGGGGATGCCAGTACCAGCGTGGGGGTTCCCTCGGCCCGCCCCACCGCCTCTTGCCGGTCGCGCATGTTCCAGCGGTTGCCAGGCAGACCCCCGGACAGTTCCACCCCCAGATAGTCTCCTTTTCCCTGGGCCACCACCTGCAGTCCGGTCCATTGGGGTCGGCCTGACACGTCGGTGAGGGTGCCGGCGTATTCCCCCTGCCAGCTCGGCGTTCCGGGCTCGGCCGCCGCGACAGGGGCAAGCTCCCACCCTGCGCACACCATGCCACCGGTCACCAAGCTCGCGACTACCAAACCCCGTCTGAGTTGCGTCCAAAGCATCGGAGACCTACTTCGCGACAACGAAAAATGAAGACAGAGACGACGGCTTTGGCCCCCGGGACCGGCCAGCAGCCACAACAGGCTAATTGGCGGATCCTGGAAATGCACAACGCCAGCCCGCCCGAGTGCGGGAGGACTGGCGTTGACTGTGATGGTCGACGGGGGGAGCGTGCAACCGAGCGGCGGAGTTCCCATGGAACAACCGGCGCTCCAACGTCGCAGGGCCGAACCTTAGAAGGCCAACGGAAGCGGGTTGGGCTGGAGGATGAACGGGAAAACCCGCACCGGCTTGCCGGCGGTGTACGTGTTTTTGTAGGTCAATTGGGCCGCCCGGTCGGCCGCGTACTGCAGCTTGGTGAATTCCAGGCCGCACAGGAATTCGCCGCTCACTTCGGCCGCAACGTCAGCGAAGACCTCTCCCGCCGAGGCCGCGTGTCGACGGACCCCATGCAGGCTGTTCTCACGCACCTTCACCCCGGCCGCCGCGAGCTTGATCAGTCCCTTGAGGTACCGGCCGCAAGTGGTGTCATTCCCGGTCGACCGAAGCAGCCGTTCCCACTCTTCATGCGCCTCCCAGTAATACCCCAGATTGAACAAGTCGATCGCCCACAGGTAAGAGCGATTCTCGGCCCACGTCTCGGCTTCCAGGGCGAGAGGGGCCGGGCTCTTGCGGTTGTGACTGTGCCCCCGCGGATCACGGAAGGGATGTGGCAGACCAGCGCCAGGGATGTAGGTGTACTTGGGAAGTTCAGTCGAGGGGAGCAGACGCGGGGCTTCAACGTCGAGTTGCGTGATCATCCGTAAGGTTCTCCAACAAACAATGCCGACCGGCGGAATCCCCGGCAAAGACCATCGGGGATCAACGACCGAGAGGGTGCGGGCACAAGAGCAACCGCTCTTCGCCCCAAGTGGCAGGACCGCAAACCAGTCCTACCACATTACTCGAAACAGGCTGATTTGCGAGATGAATTTGGCCACTTTTGCAGTTTTTTGAAATTTGGGCCGGTTCCAAGGGCTCAGGGCGATCAAAATCGCTGTCCTGGGTCAAATCCACCCGCGCTCGGGCAATTCGGGCCGGCGGAAAGGATTTTGCCTAATCCGCACCGCTCTTGGGACTTCCGCTGAACCCGGTTCGCCGTGTTCCGCTACGGCAGGTTCCAGAGGTCGGAGGCAGTTTTTGACCATCCTTGGCCCCAAAACCCTCAAGATTTCCGGAAAACCAAACACGGTCATTGGCACATCGAGCCCGCCATGGGTTCAGCCGCCAATGGCGTACAACCGTTCCCGCGTCCGGATATAAATCCGCCCATCGACAAACACCGGGGTGGCGACGACGAATTCCCCTTCCAGTTCGTTCTGCGCCAACTGTTCAAACTTATCCCCTTGGGACAAGACAAACGTCGTGCCATCCTCCCGAGAAATATAGAGGCGCCCCCCGGCCAGCACGGGCGAGGCACTAAACGCGTTCCGGTTCTTTTCAACCGCCCCGGACCATATGGTTTTTCCAGTCTGTCCATCCAGACAGTGCACCTCCCCCCGGTCCGAGCAGAGGAATACCTTGTCATCAAGGGCCGCGGGCGTCGGCACATCGGCTCCCAGCTTGTCCCGGAACCAGGCGACATTCTGCTTGGTGACATCGCCCTGGCCACCCAACTTGATCCCCGTGAGGGTCGAACCGCGGGCGTAGGGAGAGACCACGACATCGCCACAGACCACGGGTGAGGCAATCGACCGGAAGAACTTCTGCTCGGTGGGATT